>NZ_JAPSIW010000946.1 GCF_031178505.1 Streptomyces sp.
CTCCCGCGCGGCCCGGAACCTGGCCGAGGAAGCGGGTGACCCTCGGCTGGCCTCGGTCGCGGTCTCTTCGCGACAGTTCGACCGGTGGATGGGCGGGGAACTGAAGCAGCTTCCCCGCCCCGACACGTGCCGCATTCTGGAGGAGCTGCTGGGCAGGACTGCCCGCGACCTGTTCGCTTCGCCCTCGGCCTATCCGCCGACCGCCCCAGAACCACTTCCTGCGGACGTTCCACCTTCTCCCCAGCCCGGCCCGACGGCCCCCGCCGACGATCCGACGGACATTCTCGCCCGAGCCCGACAGCTGGCCTGCGGCAACGTCGACCAGACCACTCTGTCCTTTCTCGCCTCCCGGATCGAGGTGATCACCGAGCGGTACGAGAAGGACGGTCCGGACGGCCTGTGGGGACAGACAAAGAGCCTGCACAACATGGGGCACACCCTGCTCGCCGGTCAGCAACCTCCATCCGCACGCAGGGAGCTCTTCCGGATCACCGCACGCGCCGGCGGACTGCTCGGCTACATGGCGGTCAACACCGGCGCGTTCCGCCTGGCTGAGGCGTACTGCGCCGAAGCGCTGGAACTGAGCCGGGCGATCGGCGATCTCGACACCGAGCTGTGGACCTGCGGCACCCACTCCTTCGCGGCGTACTACGCAGGCCGTTACGACGAGGCCAACGCGCGTGCCGCCGCCGCGGTGGACCGGGCGCCGAACCACCCGCAGGCCATCCGACTGCTGGTCAACGGCCGGGCCCGGGCGCTCGGCAAGCTCGGTGACCGGAACCAGGCCGAGCGAGCCATCGGACAGGCGCTGGAGCTCTCCGACCAGCATGACGTGGCCCTTGGCCTGACCTCCTGCATCTCCTTCTCGCCGTATGGGCGGGCCCGCACCCTGGCCAATGCGCTGACCGCCCGCGTCGCCCTGCAGGACACCGGGCACGTGCTGCGAGACGCCGAGAACCTCGACGACCTGGTCGAGAAGTCCGACTCCGCGTGGAGCCGCTCGCTCGTCCGCCTCGACGTGGCCACCGCGATGCTTCAACAGCTAGCACCCGACGTGGAGCACGCCATGTCCCTCGGGCAACAGGCGATCACTCTGGCCAGCCCGCTGCCGATCAGCTCGGTGCGACAACGCTCTCGAGACCTCTACGAGCGAGCAGCCCCTTGGCGATCCCGGCCAGCGGTGCGCGAGTATGGCGAACAGCTCCGCGCCTGGGGCTGTCAGTTCCCGCCTGCCGAGGTGGGGTGATCACGAAGGAGTTCGCCGGGTGCCTTGGCCGCACATCCAGCTCAGCGCCGATCCCGCAGCCTTCCCCGCCCACCCGCCGGCCGACCTGGGTGACCCCACGGTGATCGCGGCGCACGACCAGGCCACCTTCGACGCCGTGGAGACCATGGTCGATCACTGGGACCGCCCCGGCTGGACGGCACAGACCCGGGCGCACTACTGGATGCTCACCTTCCCCGACAGCCCAGCGCTGGCCGACCTCGCTCTTCGCTGTCAGCAGCACCTCGCGCCGCTCGGCCTGGATCCTGTCCCCGACGACGGGTTGCACATCACGCTCACCCGCGTCGGTTCCGCCGCAGAGCTGCCGCTGAGCCGTCTCGATGACGTCATCAACGCGGCGGCCCCACTATGCCCGGCGGCCTTCCGCCTGCGGGCGGTCCCCCTCGCGGGTTCTCGGGGAGCCGTACGTCTGACAGTCGCCCCTTGGGGCCCGGTACTGGCGCTGCACGCGGCCCTCAGCGAGTCCATGGCTTCGCTCGGGCTGGCGCCCCGCAAGCCGACCGCGCTGTTCCGCCCCCACCTGAGCCTGGCCTACAACAACCGGCCACGCCCCGCTGCCCCGGTCATCGAGGCCGTCTCCCCACTCCGGGGCCTTGCACCAGTCGATCTGCACGTCCAGGAGGTGCAGTTGGTGGAGCTGCGACGCGAGGACCGCGCCTATCGGTGGAACGTCGTCAAGAGCCTGCCGCTCGGCTGACTGCCGTTTCCCCGCGCGGCAGGACGGCAACGACCGCCTTGCCGACGGCGGTGGTCTCCACGTACCACCGACGTGCCAGCGTCTGCACCAGCCACAGCCCACGGCCGGACTCGGCAAGCGGATCGGCAGCCGTCTCCGACAGGTGCACACGACCGTCGTCAGGCTCCGGGTCGTGGACCGCGACGATCACTTGGTCCCCGTCAATCTCGATGGTCAGACAGTCGGGGCCGGCAGTCGTATGCCGCACGGCGTTGCCCACCAGCTCGGATACGACCAGCACCG
>NZ_JAPSIW010000225.1 GCF_031178505.1 Streptomyces sp.
GCACCCTGTCCGTCTCTCCCGCCCCGGCCGGGGCCACCGGCACCGGCCTCGCTTCTCTGCCCGGCGGGCGCGTCGCCCTCCTGGTGGCGGCCACCTTCGGCGTGGCGATGGCGCTCATGGTGCCGATAGCCTTCTCGCTCGCCCTGCGCGCCGACCATCTCGCGCCGGGCGACGAGGCGGCCGTCGGCTACATCCTCGGCATCGGTTCGGCTCTCTCGCTCGTCACCGCTCCGCCGATCGGCACGCTCAGCGACCGCACCCGTTCCCGCCTCGGACGCCGGATGCCGTACCTGATCGGGGGCGGCGTGCTCGGCATGGCCGCCCTGGTGACGATGGCGTACGCGCCGAACATCGCGGTACTGGGCCTGGGATGGGCCATGGCCGCCCTCGGCTGGGGAACCGCGCTCGGCGCGCTCGGCAGCATCCAGGCCGACCGGCTGCCACCCTCCCAACGCGGAAAGGTCGCCGGTCTGACGGGAGCCACCACCATGGTGGCGCCGGTCGTCGGTGTCCTCCTCGTGGGCACGGTGAGCCACGACCACCTGCTGGTGTTCCTCCTGCCGGGCGTCGTGGGCGCGGTGCTGCTCACGCTCCTGGTGGTGTTCTTCCGGGAGCCGGACTCCCGGAAGAACACCGTCCCGGTGAGGCTGACGACCGGGCGCATGCTGCGGAGCTATGTGTTCGATCCACGGGCCCACCCGGACTTCGCCTGGCACCTGCTGGCACGCTTCGTCTTCTACTACGGCCAGTCCCTCTACACGTCCTTCGTCACCTTCTTCTACGCCGACCGGCTCGACCTCACCCTTGTCGAGGTCTCCGGCCTGGTCGCCATCAGCGGCGGGATCAGCGTGCTGGCGATGACGGCCGGCACGCTGGGCAGCGGCTTCCTCTCCGACCGGCTGGGACGCCGCCGCCCCTTCGCCCTGGTGGCCGCGGCGGTCTTCCTCTCCGGCGCCGTCGTCTCGGCGTGGGCACACACGCTGGCCGGCCTGCTGGCCGGTGCCGCGCTGATGAACCTGGGCATCGCGGTCTTCTCTGCGAGCAGCCAGGCGACCGTGCTCGACATCCTCCCCGAGCGGGAGACCAACGCGGGACGCTTCCTGGCGATCGTGACGCTCTCCCAGAAGATCCCCAGTGCGCTCGCCCCGCTCACCGCCCCGCTGGTGATCGGCATCGGTGCCGGCGGCGCCACCGGTGAGGAGAACTACACCCTTCTGTACCTGTCGTCCGGCCTCCTGGGCCTGCTGGGCGGGCTGATCGCCTTCTTCCGGGTCCGGGGCGTGCGCTGAGCCACCGCCCGACCCGCGGCCCGATCACCGTGACGGTCACCGCCGAGGGGTCCGCGACGACGAGCCCGACGGTACGCGCGGTCGGCTCCTGACGTCCGCTGTACGCACACCATCCGCAACAACCACCTCAGCACAGTGAGAGGAACCCGCATGACCACTCCCGAGAACCTCGCCGGACTCATCACCCGGCTCACCCTGGAGCAGAAGGTGGCACAGCTGGGCGGCATCGCACTGCCGGGTCTGCTCGCTCCCGGGCCGACCGGAGTCCCGACGCTCGAGGCCGGCCGGGTGGCGGAGATGTGCCCCCACGGTGTCGGGCATCTGTCGCTGGCCTGGTTCCTCGGCCAGGACGCCGACAGCCTGCGCGACGCGTTGGCCCGGGTGCAGCAGGCGGTGCGCGAGGCGTCACCGTTCGGAATCGGTGGGCTGGTGCATTTCGAGGGCATCAACGGCTTCCTGCACGCGGCCGGAGAGCAGTTCCCGACGGCCTGGGCACAGGCGGCCACCTGGGATCCCGGCCTGGCCCGCCAGGCCTCGTCCGTCACCGCCGCGCACATGCGTGACCTGGGAGTCCAGCTGCTCTTCGCCCCGGTAATGGACCTCAGCCGGGACCCGCGGTGGGGCAGGGTGCACGAGACGTACGGTGAGGACCCCGAACTCGCCGCGCGGTTCTCGGTCGCCTTCGTCCACGGCATCCAGGGCGAGGACGGGGGCAGCGAACTCCTCGCCACCGGCAAGCACTTCCTCGGATTCGGGGCCTCCGAGGGAGGACGCAACATGGCGACCACCCAGCTGGGACGCCGGACCCTCGTCGACGAGTACGCCGAGCCGTTCCGCCGGGCCATCGCCGAAGCCGGTCTGTCGGTAGTCATGAACTCCTACAACGAGATCGACGGCGTACCGGCCGCCGCCGACCACTGGCTGCTGACCACACTCCTGCGGAACGAACTCGGCTTCGAGGGCATGACCGTCAGCGACTACGACTCGGTCCCCATGCTGCGCACCCGGTACCGCACGGCGGCCACACCGGGCGAGGCCGCGAAGCAGGCCGTCACGGCCGGCCTGGACGTCGAACTACCGCACGCGGTCAGCTACCCGAACCTGGTCCAGGAGGTCGCCATGGGCCGTCTGGACGAGAAGGTGATCGACCGAGCCGTGGCCCGCGTCCTCACGGTCAAGGCGCGCACCGGCCTGATCCCCGGCTTCGGCAGGCCGTCCCCGGCCCGGTCCGGCAGGCCGGACCGCGCGAAAGCCGCAGCCGTCCGGCAGGCGGTCGCGGAACGGAGCACGGTGCTGCTGCACAACGACGGCACCCTGCCGCTCGCCGAAGGACGACAGCGGATCGTCGTGACGGGCCCGGCCGCCGACGAACTCCGCGTCCACTTCGGGGCCTACACCTCGGCGGCCGCAGCGGAGATGCCCACCGCCGTCAAGGCCGTACGGATGGGCCAGGTTCCCGGCGTCGACTCGGCGACCTTCTCCTCGACCGACATCGTCACTACTCCCCTGCCGGGCCTGCAGCCGCGGTTCGAGGAAATGGTCCGCGCCCTGCATCCGGGAGCGCCTACGGTGTGGGAAGCGATGCGGGAATCGGGTGCCGCCGTCGAGTACGTGCCTCTCGGGTCCTTCACCGCCGACGGCAGCCGGCCGCTCGACGCTTCCGTGGTCGACGCGGCGGCGGCCGGTGCCGACGTGATCGTCGCCCTCGTCGGCGAGCGCACCGGGCGGGTCGGCGGCAACACCGCCGGGGAAGGCCGCTCCAGCGTGTCACCGTCTCTGCCGGGTGATCAGGAGGAGCTGATCGATCAGCTGGCCGCGACCGGCAAGCCGGTGGTCACCGTGGTCGTCTCCGGACGTCCGCTGCTCCTGGACCGGGTCGTACGGGCGTCCGCCGCGGTCCTGCTCGCGCCACTGCTCGGCGAGGCGGCGGGCCCCGCGATCGCCTCCGTCCTGTTCGGCGCGACCAACCCCAGCGGCAAACTGCCCGCCACCTTTCCCCGGCACCTCGGGCAGATCCCCGCCTACCACGGCCACCGCCACGGCAGCGGTTACGACCACCCGGCCAACGAAACCTACGCCTACGTGGACCTGCCCGACCAGTCCCCCCTCTTCGTCTTCGGTCACGGGCTGTCGTACACGGCCTTTGAGGTGTCCTCCAACGTCGACGCGGAAGTACGCGACGGGTTGCTGCGGTTTCCCGTCACGGTCACCAACACCGGGGACCGTGACGGTGAGACGGTCGTGCAACTGTACGCGCGACAGGAGTACGCGAGCGTCGTACGACCCGTGCGCCGGCTCCTCGACTTCCGCCGCCTGTCCCTGGCGGCCGGCGAGTCGGCGGACTTCGTCCTTCAGGCTCCGCTGGAGCGGCTCTCGTACACGCTGGCCGACGGACGGCGCGGCTGCGAGGCCGGAGAGGTCACGTTGATGACCGGGCTGAGCAGCGACGACATCAGATGCATGGCGCGTGTCCTCGTCCCCGCGGTGTCCGACGGCGTGGCCCGCTGAGCCGTCCGGGCCGATCCTCCTCCGAAGCCACAAGAGCCACAAGCCCGGGCGACGTCATCCCCCGGTCCCCCTCAGTCGACTTCCGCCGCACCGCCGGCGTGTGGACCACCCATACCGACACAAGGAGATCACCCATGTTGAAACCCCGCTGCACCGCCACCCGCGAACTCGTCGGCCTCGACGGCCTCTGGCACTTCGCCACCTCCGCGAGCACCGGCCCCCAGCCGTGGACCGGGCCGCTCGACACACCGCTCGAAGCCGCCGTACCGGCCAGCTACAACGACCTGTTCACCGACAGCGCGATCCGTGACCACGTCGGCTGGGTGTGGTACCAGCGCACGGCCCGCGTACCGCGCGGCTGGGCCGGAGAACGGGTGATGCTGCGCTTCGACGCGGTGACGCACGAGGGGCAGGTGTACGTCGACGACCACCTCGTCGCGGAACACGTCGGCGGCTACACGCCGTTCGAGGCCGACATCACCGACTACGTGGGACCGGGCGAGGAGTTCCGTATCACCGTCGGCGTCAACAACGAGCTGACCAACGTGACGATCCCGCCGGGCACGATCACGGTCGCCCAGGACGGCCGGCGCACACAGAAGTACCTGCACGACTTCTACAACTACTCGGGCATCGCCCGGTCCGTGCGGTTGTACAGTGTCCCGGCCGTCCACATCGACGACCTCACGATCGTGACCGGTCTCGAGGGCACCACCGGAACCGTCGACTACTCGGTGCAGACCAGCGCCTCCGCCCAGGTGCGCGTGCGGGTCCTGGACGCCGACGGCACCCAGGTCGCCGCCGCCGAGGGGGTCAACGGCACCCTGCGCATCGCCGACGTCACCCCGTGGTGCCCGGGCGCGGCCCACCTCTACGACCTCGTCGCCGAGATCGTCGACGGTGACGAGGTGACCGACACCTACACCCAGCCCTTCGGCGTACGTACCGTCGAAATCCGCGGTCGGCAGTTCCTCATCAACGGGGAGCCCTTCTACTTCACCGGCTTCGGCAAGCACGAGGACACACCCGTGCGGGGCAAGGGACACGACGACGCCTACCTGGTGCACGACTTCCAGCTCATGGAATGGATCGGCGCCAACTCCTTCCGCACCTCCCACTACCCCTACGCCGAGGACGTCCTCGACTTCGCCGACCGGCACGGCATCGTCGTCATCGACGAGACCGCGGCCGTCGGTCTGAACCTGGCCGTCGAGGGCGGGCTCGCCGGACGCCCGCACAAGCCGACCTTCTCCCCGGAGACCTTCAACGACGACACCCGCGCCGCTCACGCCCAGGCCGTCCGCGAGCTGATCGCCCGGGACAAGAACCATCCCAGTGTCGTCATGTGGTGCATCGCCAACGAGCCCTCGTCCCACGAGGAAGGCGCGCGTGAGTACTTCGAGCCGCTGGTGGAGCTCACCCGCAAGCTCGACCCCAGCCGGCCCGTCAGCTACGCGGCCGTGATGTTCGCGACCTACAAGAACGACCGCATCGCCGACCTCTTCGACCTGGTCTGCCTCAACCGCTACTACGGCTGGTACGTCGCCACCGGTGACCTCGCCACCGCTGAGACCTACATGGACATGGAGCTGCGCGGCTGGGCGGAGAAGTACGACAAGCCCATCCTCATGAGCGAGTACGGCGCCGACGCCCTTCCTGGTCTGCACTCGGTGTGGGACATGCCGTGGACGGAGGAATACCAGCTCGCCTACCTGGAGGCCAACCACCGGGCCTTCGACCGCGCCGAGGCCGTGGTGGGCGAGCACGTGTGGAACTTCGCCGACTTCCAGACTTCGAACGGCATCCACCGCGTCGACGGCAACAGGAAGGGGGTCTTCACCCGCGACCGACGCCCCAAGACCGCCGCGCACGCCCTGCGCTCCCGGTGGAAGCCGCTCGGCGGCCGCAAGCCCTCGACCACCGACTGACCCCAGCGCCACTCACTCCACTCCGAACCGGATGACAAGGAACACAACGCGATGACCTCACCTCTCAACCCGGCGGACCTGGGCCGGCGCCTCGGTGCGGGACTGCTCTCCTTCCCCGTCACCCACTTCGGTCCGGACGACCTGTCGTTCGACGAGAGAGCCTACTGCGCGCACGTCGAACGTCTCTCGGCGTACAAGGTGGGCGGCCTCTTCGCCGCCGGAGGCACCGGGGAGTTCTTCTCGCTCACTCCCAGCGAGGTGGAACGCGTCGTGACCGCCGCCGTGCAGAGCGCCCCAAAGAACATGCCCGTGCTGGCGCCCGCCGGATGCGGGACCGCCACGGCCGTGGAGTTCGCCGCCTCCGCGGAACGTTCGGGCGCCGACGGAATCCTGCTGTTCCCCCCGTACCTGACGGATATGAGCCAGGAGGGCCTTGCCCGGCACGTCGAGGCGGTCTGCCGGGCCACCTCCCTGGGCGTGGTGGTCTACAGCCGGGCCAACGCCGTGTACACGGCCGAGACCTTGGACCGACTCGCGATGGCCTGCCCCAACCTCATCGGCTACAAGGACGGGGTGGGCGACCTGGAGGCCATGGCCCGCATCCACGGCCGTCTCGGTGACCGGCTCACCTACATCGGTGGCCTGCCGACCGCGGAGACGTTCGCCGTGCCCTACCTCGAACTGGGGGCCACCACCTACTCGTCAGCCATCTTCAACTTCCTGCCCGAGTTCGCTCTGGACTTCTACGACGCGGTCCGAGAGCGCCGACGGGACACCGTGCTCCGGCACCTGAACGACTTCGTGCTGCCGTACACCGCCATCCGCGACCGGGCCCGCGGATACGGCGTCAGCATTGTCAAGGCCGGTATGAGCGCCGTCGGTCGCCCCGCGGGACCCGTCCGGCCTCCGCTGACCGATCTCACCCCGGGCGAGCACGAGGCGCTGGCGCGTCTCATCGAAAAGCTGCCGGCCCACCTGCGACAGTGACGCGCTCTCTCCGGACCACCGCCGGGGTCACCGGCGAACGAGCCACTGAAGGAACTTCCCATGCCACATGCTTCCGCTTCCTCCCGCCCGTTTGTCACCGCGATGCGGGTCATCCCTGTGGCCGGTCAAGACAGCATGTTGTTGAACCTGAGCGGAGCACACGCCCCCTACTTCACCCGCAACCTGGTCGTCCTCACCGATTCGGAAGGCCGCACCGGTGTCGGCGAGGTACCGGGCGGCGAGTCCATACGCACCACGCTGGAGGAGGCGAGTGACCTGGTCGTCGGCCGGCCGGTCGCCCACCATCACGCCGTCCTGCGTGACATCCGAGCCGCCTTCGACGACCGTGACACCGACGGCCGCGGCACGCAGACCTTCGACCAGCGGATCACCATCCACGCGGTCACCGCTGTCGAGACGGCGCTCCTGGACCTGCTGGGCCGGCACCTGGGCGTTCCGCTCGCCGCCCTCCTCGGCGAGGGACAGCAGCGTGACCAGGTCCCCGTCCTGGGTTATCTGTTCTACATCGGCGACCGAGGACGAACCGACCTGCCGTACCGGGCGGAGCCCGAGGCCGACGACGACTGGCTGCGCCTGCGCAACGAGGAAGCCCTCACACCGGAGGCGATCGTCGCCCTGGCCTCGGCCGCCCAGCGACGCTACGGCTTCAAGGACTTCAAGCTGAAAGGGGGAGTGCTGACCGGGGCCGACGAAGCGGCCACCGTCCGCGCCCTGGCCGAGCACTTCCCCGACGCCCGCATCACACTCGACCCGAACGGGGCATGGTCTCTCGAGGAAGCCGTCCGCCTGGGCCGTGGCCTGCGCGACGTCCTCGCGTACGCGGAGGACCCGTGCGGCGCGGAGAAGGGGTACTCGGGCCGGGAGGTCATGGCCGAGTTCCGCCGCGCGACCGGACTCCGCACCGCCACCAACATGATCGCCACCGACTGGCGGGAACTGGGCCACGCCCTGCAGAGCGGCGCCGTCGACATCCCGCTCGCCGACCCGCACTTCTGGACGCTGGCGGGATCGGTGCGCGTCGCCCAGATCTGCAGTGCCTGGGGACTGACCTGGGGATCGCACTCCAACAACCACTTCGACGTGTCACTGGCCATGTTCACCCACGCGGCGGCGGCCGCTCCGGGTGACATCACGGCGATCGACACCCACTGGATCTGGCAGGACGGTCAACGCCTCACCACCGAGCCCTTGGCCATCAAGGACGGCATGCTCGAAGTACCGACGGGCCCCGGGCTCGGCGTCGAGCTCGACATGCAGCGGGTGGAGGAGGCACACGAGCTGTACACCGGTCTTCGTCTCGGCGCCCGGGACGACGCCACGGCCATGCGCTTTCTGGTGCCCGACTGGCAGTTCGACCGCAAGCGACCGGCTTACGTGCGGTGATCCGGCCAGTGGTGCGACGACCACGTGGATGAACCGGCGTCCTCGCGGCCCGCCCGCGCAGGCCTATTCCACCGGTGCCCACCTGTTCTCGCACCCTGCGGCTCCGCTGTGTTTCCGCCCGGGGAGCGGCCCAAGACCCTCGCGGGCGACGGGGCGGCCCGTGCCGGACACACAGCGGTCCGCGAGCGGCGGCCTTGGGGCCACCGCTCGCTCCGGCGGGTCGTCACGCTGGTAAGGCCGCGCGCCCGGCTTGGCGCTGCCCGTGCCCGAAAGCCGGACCGTGGCCGCTGGAAGAGGCAGGGTTTGTTCCTCCCGGCCGCAGGACGGGGCGTAGCCGTTGATCACGGAACCGGCGTGTAGGTGTCCGACACGACGGCGACCGCGTAGCGAGCGGCCGTGCCGCCGTACCCTGACGCAGTGCAGGGCTGCGACGTGTCGGTCGTGGCGCGGCTCAGCACGGGGAGCGCGGCGCCCGCCGCGGTTCCCATGCGGGTGAGTGACCAGACCGACTGCAGGTCTCTACAACCTGTGCCATGTGGTGCCGGTGCAGCCCAACCGGAGGGAAGCACGACAGGTTTCGCCACGGCCTCAACCCGCGTCCCACAGGCCGGCGTCCAGGATGCGGGCCGCCTTGGTGATGCTGCCCGGCATCAGGTGCCGGTGGGTGCGGTACGTCTCTTCGATCGACTTGTGCCCCATCCACTCGGCCACGTCGGTGATCGGGATGCCGCTGACCGAGCGCGTTGGAGGCGAAATAGCCGGAAGCCATACATCCCCATCCCGTCCACTACGGGCAGCTTCTCGAAAAGTGCGCGGACGCGCCGACGGGCCATCGGCTCCGTGTAGTACCCGCTCGGCCCCCGCAGCAGATACCCCTTCTTCGTCATGCCGTGCTTCGCCTCGTAGCGTTCGAGCGCCTCCCGTACCGAGCGGGGCAGCGGAACCTCCCGGCCCCCCC
>NZ_JAPSIW010000947.1 GCF_031178505.1 Streptomyces sp.
GCTGGCGGTCGGTGACGGACTGCGCCGCGCCGACACCCGCTTCGGCCTGGTCAACACCAACACGTCGTACACGTACGGCCCCGACGAGCGGAACGCGCCCGACGCGGTCCAGGACCCGGGCAAGAAACCGCACCAGATCCTGCCGACCGACGGCGTCGAGCACCAGACGACGGCGGAGCTGCGCGGCGCCAGGTCCGTGACCGCCTCCTCCTACGGCAACTGGCTGTTCCACCTGCCGCAGTACGACCCGGTGAACGCCTTCGACGGCAACCCGGCCACGGCCTGGGCCGAGGGCGGCTCCGGCTCGGCGGACGGCGAGTGGATCAGGGCCGACTTCAACTCCGCGATCACCGTCCCCTCCTCCTTCCAGGTCACGCCGCTGCCGCAGAACGGTGTGCGGGCGGCGCCGACGCGGGTGCGCGTCGAGACCGAGCACGGCTCCGTGACGAGTTCGCTCCAGCCGGACGGCACGGCGCAGCGCGTCAAGGCCCGCGCCGGCAGCACCGACTGGATCAAGATCACGATCGTGGACACGCAGGAGCCGCGCCCCGGCCTGACGGGCGCGGGCTTCTCGGAGATCAGCCTCCCCGAGGTGCGCGTCACCAAGCTGCTCCAGCTGCCGAAGGACGCCCAGAAGACGACCGGCGCCGACGCGACGACGTACTCGCTGCACCGCTCCTCCGACCCGAGTGCCCTCTCGCCGGTGAACGCCGAGTCGGGTCTGCACCGCCGCTTCACGACGACGGGCGACGGCGAGTACGAGGTGAAGGCGAGCGCGCTGGCCGTGCCGGGCGCCGAACTGGACGAGCTGCTCTACAAGGTGGCCCCGGAGCAGAAGCCGCGGATCACCGCGTCGGCGGACTCCACGGCCAGGCTCGGCAACGGCCTTTCGCCGCGGAACCTCACCGACGGTGATCTGACGACGGCGTGGATCGCGGGCACGGACAAGCGTCCGGTGATCCGCCTCAAGTGGCCGGACAAGAAGCCGGTGGGCGAGATCGTGCTGCCCGGCGCTGGCGGCCTGTCGACCCGTCCCGAGAAGATCGAGATCAGCTCGCCGGACGGCGCCGCCACCGCGGGCGTGGACGAGCACGGCAACGCCCGCTTCGCCCCGATCACCACGGACCAGATGGACATCACCATCACGAAGACGGCTCCGCTGACGGTCCACAACCCGGTCGCGGACGACGACCTGCGGCTGCCGGTGGGCCTCACGGAGGTCTATGTCCCCGCGCTCGACGAGTACCGCACCCCGCGGCCCAAGGCCTCGGCGCGCTTCTCGCTGCCCTGCGGCCAGGGCCCGATGATGTCGATCGACGGTGAGCTGTACGAGACGAGCGCCAAGGGCAAGGTCGCGGACCTCACCGAGCGCAGGCCGGTCGACATCAGCCTGTGCCAGCGCGGCAAGAAGGACACGGCGGTCGAGCTCGACGCGGGAGCGCACAGCGTCGAGACCGGGGACGCGGGTCCGCTCGCCGTCATGGACGCCTCCCTCACCCGGGGCACCCCGGGCGCGGTGGACGAGGCCGCCCGTGAGCTGAAGGTCAAGGACTGGCTGGGCGACCGCCGCGAGGTGAGCGTCGGCGCGGGAGCGGCCTCGTACCTCACGACGTACGAGAACGTGAACGACGGCTGGAAGGCGACCCTCGACGGCAAGGAGCTGACCCCGCTGCGGCTGGACGGCTGGCAGCAGGGCTGGCTCGTGCCCAAGGGCGAGGGCGGCACGGTCAAGCTCTCCTACGAGCCGTCGCGGACCTACGAGATCGGCCTGATATTGGCCGGGGCCGGCGTCCTGGCACTGATCGGACTCGTCATCCTGTGGCGCCGCGAGCGCAACACCGACGCCCTGGTGCCCGCGCCGCCCGCGCCCGGCATGGTGCTCGGCACGGTGGCGCTGACACTGGTGGCCGCGGTGATCGCGGGGCCGTTCGCCCTGCTCGTCCCGGCGCTGGCGCTGCTGGCCTGGTGGCGTCACACCCTGCTGGTGCCGATCGCGTTCGCGGCGATGGCGGGCGCGGGCGTCGCGGCGGCGATCGGGGCCGGGGAGGCCGTCAGCGCCGACCGGGGCGCCTTCGGCCCGGTGGCCCAACTCCTCGCGCTCATCGCGCTGTTCGCGGCCCTGGTGAGCGTGAAGGAGCGGTACGCGCATCCGGACACCGCCGATACGTTGGTCCACGGGCCGAGACCGTCGGGCCCGCCCCGGGATGCGCCGGGGCCGGTGGCACCGGTGGGGCGGGCTGCCCGCCGCCCGGTCCGTACACCA
>NZ_JAPSIW010000226.1 GCF_031178505.1 Streptomyces sp.
GGCGCGACCTCCACCGGGATGCCGGCCTTCGCCAGGACGGTGCCGTCCGCGCGCAGCCGGCGCACTCCGACGGTCGTGTGCCAGGGCGTGCCCGCCTGGTTGTCGACGGCGAGCACCGGGCCGTCCTCACCCGGCAGCAGGGTGAGCAGCCGGTCCGC
This sequence comes from Streptomyces sp., assembly GCF_031178505.1. Taxonomy (GTDB): domain Bacteria; phylum Actinomycetota; class Actinomycetes; order Streptomycetales; family Streptomycetaceae; genus Streptomyces; species Streptomyces gulbargensis. The sequence continues at coordinate 159 of NZ_JAPSIW010000226.1, forward strand.
GTAGACCCGGCGCAGCTCGTGGTAGAGCGGCTTGAGCCGGCCGTCCCCGTCGATCGCCGCCCACGAGCTCACCGGCCAGCAGTCGTTGAGCTGCCAGACCACCGTGCCGGCGCACACCGGCCAGTGGGCCCGCCAGTGCTCGATGCCCGCCGCCACCGCCCGCGCCTGGACCACCTGCGCCAGGTAGTGCCAGCGGTCGAAGTCCCCCTCGGGCAGCGGGAAGTGGCGGGCGATGCCCCGGTTCAGCTTGCCGTTGCCGTCCTCGGCCTTCTGGTGGTGGAGCATGCCGGGGGAGTCCGGGGCGAGTCGCTCGCCGGGCAGGGCCCGGCGCAGCGTCGCGAGGGCGGGCGGCGCCTGCCAGCCGAACTCGGCGACGAAGCGGGGAACGCTCGCGCGGTACTCGGCGTAGTCCTGCCGGTTCCACACCTCCCACGAGTGGTGGGTGCCGTGGCGGGGGTCGTTGGGGTGGTGCTCCCACGACCCCGACCAGGGGCTGCCCGCCGTGTACGGCCGGGACGGGTCCAGCTCGGCCACGATCCGCGGCAGCAGGCCGAGGTAGTACCCCTCGCCCCAGGAGTCGCCCGCGAGCGGCTCCTCCCAGTCCCAGTCCCGGAAGCCCCAGAGGTTCTCGTTGTTGCCGTTCCACAGGACCAGGCTGGGGTGCGGCATGAGCCGGACAACGTTGTCGCGCGCCTCGGCCTCGATCTCCCCGCGCAGGGGCTGCTCCTCGGGGTACGCGGCGCAGGCGAACAGGAAGTCCTGCCAGACCATCAGGCCGAGTTCGTCGCAGACGTCGTAGAAGGCGTCGTCCTCGTAGATGCCGCCGCCCCAGACGCGGACCAGGTCCACGTTGGCCTCGGCGGCCTGGGTGAGGCGGGTCCGGTAGCGCTCCGGCGTCGTGCGGGAGGGGAGCACGTCGTCCGGGATCCAGTTGACCCCCCGGGCGAAGATCCGTACCCCGTTGACGACGAAGGTGCAGCCGCTTCCGTGCGCGTCCGCCGACCGGTCGAGGGTGACGGTACGGAAGCCGACGCGGCGCCGCCAGACGTCGAGCGGGCCCTCCTCCTCGTCGGCCAGCGTCACCTCCAGGCCGTACAGCGGCTGTTCGCCGTACCCGCGCGGCCACCACAGCTCGGGGTCGGACACGTCCAGGCGCAGGACCGCCTCGTCACCCGTGAAGGAGACCTCGGCCCGCGACACGGCGGTGCTCCCGGCCTCCGCCGCCGGCCCGCCGGCCCGGACGACGGCCCGGGCGGTCAGCGGCCGGCCGGTACCGCGCTCGGTGCGCGCCACCCGCACCCGTACCTCGACACGGCCGGTGGTCGTGCCGTCGGCGGGGAGGCCGTCGACGGTGACGACCGGACGGACCTCGGCGAGCCGGGCCGTCGACCAGTGCTCCAGCCGCACCGGCCGCCACATGCCCGCCGTGACGACGGTCGGCCCCCAGTCCCAGCCGAACGAGCAGGCCATCTTGCGGATGTACTGGAAGGGCTCGGGGTAGACGTTCGGCCGCTCCCCGGTGAGCGCGCGGACGCGCTCCGCCTCCTCGTACGCCGAGTCGAAGCGCACCTCGAGGCGGCCCGTCCGGCCGGTGACGTCGAAGCGGTGGGTCCGGTGCATGTTGCGCGTCCGGCCGAGGACCTCACCGGCCAGCGCGATCTCCGCAGCGGTGTCCAGGCCCTCGAAGACCAGCTCCGTGCGCTCGTGCCGACTGGAGTGGGCCAACTCGGCGGCGTAGCACCACTCCTGGCGCCCGACCCAGGAGATCTCCGTCTCGTTCCGGCCGATGAAGGGGTCGGGTATGACCTGCGCGGCGAGCAGGTCGGTGTGGACGCAGCCGGGGACGCGGGCCGGGAGCAGTGCGTCCTCGTGGCGCAGGCTCCAGCCCTCGGTCAGCTGGGTGACGTCCTTCATGTGTGCGGCTCCAATCGCCCGACGTGGCGGGGGATGTGTGTACGACGCCGACAACCTAGCCGCGCGCGCTCGCACTGTCCATGAACCGGTAAAGCTGCTTCTGTTCACCCACCGTGCATACGAAAACCCGTAAAGCGCGCAATCCGGGCGGTTACACGGGTGCTGGATAACGATTGGGCATCGCGCTGGAAACCGGAGCTTTACCGGTTCACACGCTCCTGTCATAGTGCCGACATCCCACTTTGACCTGAGCCGTAACCCTGAAGGAGTTGGGCACATGGGGAAGACGAAGGCGCTCACGGGCGCGCTTCTCGCCGTCGCGACACTCACCGTGGCGGGATGCAGTGGCGGGGGAGCCGCGACGGGGGAGATCGCGGCCGCGCCGGCCGACCCCGCCGGGGTCTCCGGGGAGATCAAGGTCCTGACCCACCGGACCGACCTGGTCCAGGACGGCACGCTCAAGCGGTACGCGGCCGACTTCAACAAGGTCTACCCCAAGGTGAAGGTGACGTTCGAGGGGATCACCGACTACGAGGGGGAGGTGAAGATCCGCATGAACACCAAGACCTACGGTGACGTGCTGATGATCCCCGCGGCCGTGGCCAAGAACGACTACCCCTCCTTCTTCGCGCCCCTCGGTCCGGCCGGCGAACTCGCCCGGAAGTACCGCTTCAGCGACAAGACCGAGGTGGACGGCAAGGTCTACGGCATCGCCCAGTTCGGCACCGCCAACGGCTTCGTCTACAACAAGTCCCTCTGGAGGAAGGCCGGGATCACCACCTGGCCCAGGACACCCCAGGAGTTCCTGGCCGCCCTGCGGACCATCGGGGACAGGACCGACGCCGTGCCGTACTACACGAACTTCAAGGACGGCTGGCCGATGGTCCAGTGGACCTCGAACGTGGGATCGGTGACCTGCGACGCCAAGGCGACCGACAAGCTGGCCGGACCGGTGTCGCCCTGGAAGGCGGGCGGCGAACTGCACACCATCGACACCCTCGTCCACGACATCGTGAAGCAGGGGCTGGCCGAGAAGGACCCCACCACGACCAACTGGGAGACCTCCAAGGCCCTGCTCGCCGAGGGGAAGATCGGCAGCATGATGCTCGGCTCCTGGTCGATCACCCAGATGCGGGCGGCGGCGAAGCAGGCCGGCGGTTCCGCCGAGGACATCGGCTTCATGCCCTTCCCCGCGCAGAAGGACGGCGCGTTCTGCGCGACCCTGGTCTCCGACTACCAGCAGGCCGTGAGCGCCCACTCCGAGAACAAGCCGGCGGCGCGCGCCTGGATCGACTGGTTCACCGAGAAGTCCGGCTACTCCGAGCGGGAGGGCGCGGTGCCCGCCGTGAAGGCCGCCCCCATGCCGGCCACCCTCAAGGACTTTGTTGACAACGATGTCACCTTCGTGGAGCGGTCCGAGGCGGAGACGGCCGTGGTCAACGAGATCGACAACGCCGCCGAGATCGGCCTGAACAAGCCCGACTACCGGCAGAAGCTCATCGACACCGCCCGCGGCGCCCAGGACGGCAGCCTCCAGGACTTCTTCGCCGACCTGAACAAGAAGTGGGACGAGGCGGCGAGGACCGCCGGTTCCTGAGCACCGGTGGAACGCGGGTCCCGGCCGCCGCGCGGCGGCCGGGACCCCTCCCTCCCGCAGCCGCGGACACGAAAGGCCGACATGACCGAGAAACCCCCGAACTCCCCGCGCACCGTGACCGATCCCTCCGCCCCGGCCCCCGGAGCCCCGCGCCCCCGCACCGCGCCCGGGACCACGGTCCTCACCGCCCCCGCCTCCGCGGAGGCCGGCGCCCCCACCCGTACGGGCGCGCGTGCGGCGGCGCCCCGCAGACCCGCGCCCCGCTCCTGGCGTGACTCGCCCCTGCGCCGCGCCACCCCGTGGTTCTTCCTCGCCGTGCCCCTGGCCCTGCTCCTCACGTTCACCTACGTGCCCGTGGCGAGCATGATCTCGTACAGCTTCACCGACTGGGACGGAGTGAGCCCGCACCGGGAGTTCACCGGCGTGGACAACTACGTCCAGATCTTCACCCGCCCCGAGATGTTCCGGGTCTTCTTCGTCAGCGGCTACTACCTGGCCGCCTCCGCCCTCCAGATCGGCGTCGCCCTCTACTTCGCCACGGTCCTCAGCTTCAACCTGCGGTTCCGCAACTTCTTCAAGGGCGTCCTCTTCTTCCCCTACCTCATCAACGGCGTCGCGATCGGCTTCGTCTTCCTGTACTTCTTCCAGGACGGCGGCACCCTGGACTCCGTCCTCGCGTGGCTGGGCGTGACCACCGACCATCCGTGGCTCGGCGATCCCACCTCCGCCAACCTCTCGCTGGCCGGCGTGTCCGTCTGGCGCTTCACCGGCCTGAACTTCGTCCTCTTCCTGGGCGCCATCCAGTCCGTACCGGGCGAGCTCTACGAGGCGGCCCAGCTCGACGGCGCCGACCGGTGGCAGCAGTTCCGCCACATCATCGTCCCGAGCATCAAGCCCGTCCTCAGCCTCAGCGTCATCCTGGCGATCTCCGGCTCCCTGTCCGTCTTCGAGATCCCCTACATCATGACCGGCGGGGCGACCGGCACGTCGACCTTCGTCATCCAGACGGTCAAGCTCGCCTTCCAGTTCAACAAGACCGGCCTGGCCTCCGCCGCGGCCGTGGTCCTGCTCGCGCTCATCCTGCTCCTCACCTGGGTCCAGCGCCGGCTCGTCCCCGACGACAAGGTGGATCTCGTATGACCCCCGCCCCGACCTCCCGCCGCCGGCTCAGGGCCGGGACCGTACTGACCTACCTGTCGCTGATCGCCGCGACGCTGGTCGTCCTGCTCCCGCTGGCCGTCGTCCTCCTCACCTCGCTCAAGACGGCCGAGGAGGTGTCCGAGGGAGGAGCGCTCTCGCTCCCGGGCGACTGGCTCAACTTCCGCAACTACGCCACCGCGTTCACCGACGGCCATCTGCTCGCGGCCTTCGGCAACACCGCGTTCATCCTCCTCTTCTCCCTCGCCGGCACCGTGATCATCGGCTCGATGACGGCCTACGCGGTCGACCGCTTCGACTTCCGCGCCAAGAAGGCCGTCATGGCGCTGTTCCTCGTCGCCACCCTCGTACCGGCCGTCACCACCCAGGTCGCGACCTTCCAGGTCGTCAACGGCTTCGGCCTGGTCGACACCCGGTGGGCCCCGATCCTGCTCTACATGGGCACGGACATCGTCTCCGTGTACATCTTCCTGCAGTTCATCCGCTCCATCCCGCGTTCGCTGGACGAGGCGGCCCGCCTCGACGGGGCCAACGCCTTCACCATCTACCGGAAGATCATTCTTCCGCTGCTCAAGCCGGCCATCGCCACCGTCGTCATCATCAAGGGGATCACCACCTACAACGACTTCTACATCCCGTTCCTCTACCTGCACTCCGAGGACCTGGGCACCATCTCCACCGCCCTCTTCCGCTTCAAGGGTCCCTTCGGAGCGCACTGGGAGGCCATCTCGGCGGGCGCGATCCTCGTCATCCTGCCGACGCTCGTCGTCTTCCTGCTGCTCCAGCGCTGGATCTACAACGGCTTCGCGCAAGGCGCGACGAAGTAGCCGACCGCGGCCGGAGCCGGGCCCGGCCCGCCCGCACGCGGGTCAGGCCGGCGGCGCGGCGGTGCTGCCGCGCGGCACGAACCGCGCGTACTCGGCCTGCACGTTCCCGGCCGTCTCGTTCGCGAGGAGGGCGAGCAGGGCACGGGCCGCCCCGGCCCCGTACGCCGGAATGTCCCGGGCGAGCGCGGAAAGGGGAGGCCGGACGACCTGCGTGAGGGGGGACTCGTCCCAGGCGACGACGGACAGGTCGCGGGGGATGACGAGGCCGAGTTCCTGGGCGACGGACAGCGCCGCGACCGCCATGATGTCGTTGTCGAAGATCATCGCGGTGGGGCGCTCCGCCGCGATGAGCAGCCGGCGGGCGGCTCGCGCCCCCTCGTCACCCGTGTAGTCGGTGTGCAGGATCTCAGGCTCGGCCAGTCCCGCCTCCGCGCACCCCTCCCGGAGGGCGTCGTCCCGTACGGCGGTGTGCGCGAGGTCGGCCGGACCGGCCACCCGTGCGATGCGCCGGTGCCCGATCGCCGCGAGGTACCGCACGGTCTCGCGCACGCTCTCGGCGTCGTCCGACCACACCGCGGGCAGGGAACCGGCGGTGTGCGGAGGGCCGATGACGACGGCCGGCAGCCCGAGCGCCTCGATCGCCGGCACACGCGGATCACCGTCCCGCAGATCGACGAGGAACACCCCGTCCACCCGCCGTTCGCCCCACCAGCGCCGGTACGTCTCCATCTCCCGCGCCTCGCTGTCGACCATCTGCAGCATGAGGGCGTAGGCCCGGTCGGAGAGGACGTGCTCGATCCCGCTGATGAACTCCATGAAGAAGGGCTCGGTGCCGAGCGTGGAGGCCGGACGCCGCACCACGAGCCCCACCGCCTGGGCCCGCGCCCCGGTCAGCGCCCGCGCGGCACTGTTGGGCCGCCAGCCCAGCTCCTCGGCGATCGCCTTGATCGCGGCGCGGGTGGTGTCGGAGACCCCGGGCTGGTCGTTGAGCGCGTAGGAGACGGCCACCTTGGACACTCCGGCTCGGAGCGCGATGTCCGCAATCGTCGGCCGTTTCACCCGTCACTCCCACTCTCCGACCCGATCGTCCCGCCCCGCTGACCCTACCCGCACCGGCATCCCCGCCGGTCAGGCCCACGGCCGCCCACCCCGCCGAACCCGCGCGGCCGTCCGCGCCCCACGCCGTCCGGGACAGCGGCGCCCCCGCTCCCGGCCGCCACGCACGGGACCGCCGAACGGGCCGGGACACCCCGCAAGTTGGAGAATCCGCGGCTGTGGGCCCCGTAGCCGTGTTCCGGCCTCGGACACCGTCGCCCGACGCACCCGGCGGGCTCCCGGCCCGGAGAGGCGGTCCAGGACCGGACCGCCTCGCCCGGCGGCGGCGTGCCCGCCCCGTCAGGCTCCCCTGCCGGACCGCCTCGCCCGCGGCGTACGCAGCTCGGTCCCCTGCCAGTCCACCGCCGCCCTCACGGAGCCGGTCCGCACCAGCCCGGCGGTGGCCGCGCACTCGGCGATGTCACTGGGCTCCACATGCCCCACCCGGCCGGTCCTGGGGGTCAGCAGCCACACGGTGCCGTCCTCGCAGAGGTCGGTCAGTGCCTCGTGGAGACCGTCGACGAGATCACCGTCCTCGTCCCGCCACCACAGCAGTACGGCGTCGGCCGGACCGCCCGTCCCCACCCCGACCAGTTCCTTGCCCGTCGCCTCCTCGACGGCCTGGCGCAGATCGGCGTCACTGTCCTGGGCGTGACCGATCTCCCGAACGGTCTGGCCCTGGGTGAACCCCAGCCGGTCGGCCATGCTCGTCTCCGCCGTCGTCATCGCCGGCCCTCCTCGTCTCCCGTCGACAGGCGTCCTGCTGGAGCGCCGCGACGTTCAACGCGCCACGCCGACCGGGCGTCACGGGTGGCCCGCGCACGGCGGTGGACCACGGGTCCCGCCCGGCCCCGGCGACGGCCCCGCGCATCACGAAGGCGGGCGGCACGGGGGCGACCGGGCCCCGACCGGCGACGAGGAGCGTGCGGTGGGCGACGGCACCCGGGACGAGCGGACAGGTACACGACGCGGTGGCCGAGGACCGGCCGCTCGTCCGGCCCTTCCGGCACGAGATCGTCGCCGCGGGCGGCACCTGCGCCCGGGCCCCCCGGACCGACGAGGCCACCACCCGCTCCCGGTGATGGCCCCGGGCTCGCGGGTCCGTTTCGTGGAGGACCCCGAGGCGGCCGGGGCGCGGGACCGGAGGGTCGTCTCCGCGGTACGGGCGACCGGCCGACGGTGGCCCGGCACGAGCCGTGGCGAACGCCGGCTTCAGGGTGGCACCGGCCCACGCCGCCGGGGCATCGGCCGCCTCCTGGCCTCGCACGCGCTCGGCGAGGCACGCCACGACGGCTGCACGGCGATGGTCTTCAACGCCGTGGTGGACACCAAGGCGGCCCTCCGCCTGGGCAGTCGCCCGGCTTCACCGTCCTCGGCGCCGTTCCGGCGGCCTTCGACCGCCCCCGCACGGACCGGGAGACCTCCGCCGCTCGCCGGCGCGCCGCCCCGGCCGCCGGACGCGGAAGCCTGGGCCGACGGCGCGCCGACCGGCCTCCCGTGCGCGAGGCCGGGCCCGGGCCGGGCGCGTCACCCCCGCGCCGGGATCCCGGTGCCGGCCCACGCCTCGTCGTCGACCGCGAGCCACGGTGCCGTGGCCACGGCCGTCGGCGTCACGCCGGCGAACGCCACGACCTCCCGGTGCAGATGCGACTGATCGGCGTAGCCGCTCTCCGCCGCCACCACGGCGGCGCGGTGCCCGGCGGCCAGACGGTGCGCGGCGTGGTCGAAACGGATCAGCCGCGCGGCGCGCTTGGGCGTGAGACCGATCTGGGACCGGAACCGGGCCCACAGACGCTTCCGGCTCCACCCCACCTCGTACGCCAGCGGATCCACCCGCACCTGCCCCCGGCCGGCCACCATCCGCCGCCAGACCTCGCCGACCTCCGGATCGACGGCCGGGCGTGGGGCGATCCGACGCGCGAGCGCCTCCTCCGCGATCGCGAACCGGTCGTCCCACGACGCGGCGCCCCGCAGCCGCTCCCGCGTCCGCACGGCCTCACGCCCCCACAGGTCCTCCAGGGAGGCGACCGCCTCCGGGGAGCCGCCCAGCACCGAGTGCGCGACGACCGGCGACAACCGGATCTGCAGGCACTCGATGCCCCGGCCCCGCACTCGCACAGGGCCGGGCGCGAGACCGAGAACGGCGCTGCCGCGCCGCTCCGCGCCACCGTCGTCGTCGACGAGCAGCCCCTCACCGAAGTCCACGACCACCGTGACCGCCGGAAACGGCACCACCCGCAGGTCGAGCTCCTCCCCGCTCCGGTCGCGGAAACCGGCCATGGCGACCCCCGGCA
>NZ_JAPSIW010000227.1 GCF_031178505.1 Streptomyces sp.
GGTCGTTCCCGCATCATCCTGACCTGCCCCCGGGGGCAGGTCAGGTGTGCAGGACGTGTCGGCGCGGGAAGTGGATGCTGTACGGGCCCGGAGTGCCCTTGCACTGGGTGCTCCCATCCAGGGCGGTCGGTGTCTCGGACGCGATGGAGGTGTAGAGCGCGGTCCCGCAGTGTCCGCAGTAGCCGCGCAGGTGGAGCTCCTCGGCGTCCGCGGCACCGGCGAGGTGGTCGAGGTAGGCCAGGAGGTAGAGCAGGTCCTCCGGCGCCCGGGTGATGAACTCGGCGTTAGCGCGGGTCTCGGCGACATCCTCGGCGGGCGTGTCGGTGTCCTCGGGGCCGTCGTAGCTGACCGATACCTCGGCGACCTTGGCCCCGGAGGGGTCGCTGACCACGAAGTCGGTGTGCACGGCGTCCGGGTCGTCCTTGTCGACGGTGGCACCGTTGCGGTTCCAGGTGAACTCTTCGACGGTCCACGGCCGGTAGGTCACGGCGGCCAGGCGGTCGCGGATCTCGCGCACCCGGGCGGAGGTGTGGACCTCGTCGGGGAGCTGCGCGGCCTGGGCCAGGTCGAGCCGGTAGCCGACCGGTGCCCCGATGGCGCCGACGACGGTGCCCTCGGTCTCGCACAGGGGCCGCCAGATGTGGCGGTTGCCGTAGTTGAGCTGGTTGACCCACCCGAGCAGACCGTCGAACAGTTCGCCGACGGGGATGCGCCGCTCCTCGCCGGTGGCGGTCCAGTACGTGCCGTCGGTGCTCAGCACGTCGGCGCCAAGACGCCCGGTCAGGCGGAGGTGCGTGGCGTCGAACGGCGCGGCCGACTCGTGGTCGGTGAGTACGTCGCGGACGGCGGCGGCGACGTGTGCGCACGCGACGCGGGCCAGCCGGTCCTCGGCGCGCTGGATGCGCTCGTGGGCGTCGTCGAGCGCATCGTTCAGCTTGGCGTCGTTGACGGTGTACGGGACGGGGTGGGTCATGGGGTGGGTTCTCCTCGTTCGGGTCGGGTTTCGAGTGGGGCCGGGGGGGGGGGGGCAACCCCCCCCCCCCCCCGGGGGGTGGAGTTGGGCCGGGGCGGCGGTGCCATCCGCCGCCCCGGCCGGGGTGGTTCAGTTCGCGCTGGGCTCGGGTGCCGCGAAGGATGCGGTGAAGGCGGCGACGGCCTCCTCCAGGGCGTCCGTGGAGACGCCGTTGAAGAGGTCGCCCGCGTTGTACTCGTCCAGGAGGCGCAGGGGGCGCCGTGCGGCGCCGGTGCCGGTGGTGACCTTGTAGTCCTCGAAGGACAGCAGGGTCGTGGCGAGTTCGCCCGCGGTGGGGCTGATGGCGGTGAGGCGCAGGCCCTGGAACCGGTCGTGCCAGATCGAGGGCGCGAGCGAGAGGGTGAAGACCAGCCCGCCGATGCGGGCTACCTCCTTGGTGCCGACGACGGCGGCGGTCGGCTCGACTCGGCGGAGCAGGTGGAAGACGTTGAGGACGGCGTGCTGCGGGACGGGTCGGGCCATGGGGTTTCTCCAGTTCGACGGTGAGCGGGTGAGGCGGGGGCCGGCGGTGCCATCCGCCGCCCCCCGGGTGAGCGGGTCAGCGCTGGGGGCGGTCCTTGCGGACGATGGCGGCCGGGTCGGGGCCGAGGAAGCGGACCAGGTTGATCACGGCATCGGCGAAGCGCTGTGTGATGCCGGTGGGGCGGGCGGTCGTCTGCTCGGCTGAGGTGCTCACGTGCATGCCTCCGGTGATGGGTTTCGAGTGGTGGTGCCGGTCGGAGTGCCACCCCCTTCCAACAAGCTCAATATTACCAGCTTTACCCCCGATTCCCAAGGTTTGGGGGGTACTGATCTGGACGGATTGCCGGGGGCCGGCTGCCGCTCTCGGCAGCCGGGGCCCGGCTGCATCCGCTACGCCGTGGCGGTGGCCACGGCGTCCCGGGCGGTGGTCCACTCGCGGCGCGGGGTGATGCCCAGGTCCGCGAGGACCGCGTCAAGGCTGCCGCTGTCCGGCACCCATTCCCAGTCGGCCCCCTCGTCCCCGGGGCGGTCGGACCAGGTGAGCATGTACGAGCGGCCCGACGTGCGGGAGTCGCCGCACACGGCTTGCGCCTCTCGCCGGGTCATCACCCACAGGGCCCGCTTACGGGCCCGGCGGGTGTTCTTCGAGACGATGAACACCATGGCCATGGCCTCCTGCCAGTCCTGTGCATCCGCAGCGGGGGCCGGCCCGGGCGCGGGCACCGCCGTCGGGTTGTGGTGGCAGTGCCCGCAGGCGCGCGCCTGCGGGTTCCACTTGTCGGAGTGACACATGGGGCACGTCTCCGCCGGGGTGGGCCGTCCTTCGGCGGCCGGGGCCTGCTCACTCTGCTTCTCGCCCTCGACCGCTTCGGGCTCGGGCTCGGCCGCCGGGATCTCCTCGATGGCGCGGCTGCAACCCTGGATCGACTCGCCGCTCCACCCTGCGTCCCGGAGCCGGAAGCCGCGCCCGGCCAGGTACTCGACCACCGCGGTCCGCAGCGTGTTCGCCCACATGACCTCGGAGAACTTCTCACCCTCCGGGGGCGTAAGGGTCACCGGCGCGAAGTCCTTGTGCGGCTGGCTGCGCCCGGTCAGGAACGTCAGGGTGGCCGTGGTGCGGTCCTGGGCGCACTCGACCCTGACGCGCTTGGGGATCTTCGGGTCGCTGCGCTTCTTCGCCTTCGGCTTCGCAGCCTCGGCCGCCCGGACCGCGCTCGCCGGCAGCTTCTCGGACGCTTCGTGCGCGGTCTTGGTGCCGGGGACCTTCCCGTCGGCGAGGTAGGCGCGCATCACCTCGCCGGGGCAGCGGCCCCGCACGTTCGTGTAGTCGATGGTGAAGGTACCGAGGCGGTAGCCGGGCGGCGTGGCGTCCTCCCGGGTCATAACCGGCTTCGGAGCCAGTCGCAGGTTCCACGCGATCGACAGCCGCTTGGGGTTGACGCGGATCACCTCGTACCAGGAGCCGCGCATCCGAACGAAGTCGCCTGCGGTGAAGTCGTCCGGGCCCCAGACCTTCACGCCTTCGGCCTTGGCCTTCTCAACGACGCCCTCCCAGTGGGCGATCTCCTCGGTCATCTCCTCGATGAGTCGGGTGTGCCGGGCTCCGTCCCGGCCCGCTGCGGTCGCGGCCGCAAGGTGGCGCTCCTGGGCGCGCCGGTCGGCGCGCAGCTTCTCCAGGCGCCGCAGCGTGCGGTACGGGTCATTGCGGTGCTGGGTGTAGCTCTCCGAGGCCTCGGCCCGGTTGGACCAGTACCCCGCGCGGTCCCGCTCCTCGAGCGAGGCCCTCATGTTGGCGTCGATCCGGGCGGCGTCGCGGCGGGCGCGGCCCTCGCTGTGATGACCGACCAAGATCGGCTGTCCGAACTCGAACCGCTTCGAGAGCTGGTCGGCGGCCGCCCGCTTGGCGTCTGCCAAGGCGGTGGCCCGGCCTGCGCGGTCGCTGAACCGTTCGGCCCTCTCCGCTGCGCGCTCCTCGCGGTCGGCCTCGGCCTCGGCGAAGGACCGCCGGGTGTCCTCGTCGATCTCGGTGTTGACGGTCCACCCAGCCTTGCGCAGCGCGGCGGCGGCGCTGTCGATCTTCCGCTCCTGGGCGGCCTTGTCGCGCGAGTGCTTGAGGAACAGGCCGTCCACGTGCCTGGAGAACCAGAAGCCGTGATGCCGGACGATCTCAAAGATGCCGTCACCCTTGCGGGAGCCGGTGAGAATCGTTCCGTCAGCGCGAGTGTGGGTGATGGTGATGACGCCCTTTGCAGGGGTTGCAGTCACGGGGTATTGCCTTTCGTTCGTACGGGTTTCGAGTGATGGCGTTGGTCGGGGCGCCACCCCCTTCCAACAGGCTCAATATTACCAGCCTTGAACCTGCACACCTAGCGGAACTGGTCCCTTGACCAGGGGTTTTTTCTGCGTCCGCTCCTTGGCGCGGAGTTCCACAGCAGGCACCGGGAGCCGAGAGGCCGGGCCCGCGCGGGGGGTGGGGGGGGGCCCCGGCCCGGGGGTCAGAACAGAGCCGACTGGCCGGCGTCCTCGGCGTCCTGCTCGCTCTGCTGGCGGCGGAGCTGGGCGACGAGCGGGGCCTGGCGCGCGGCCGCGGCCCGCCTGCGGCTCTGGAGTTCCTCACTGGTGGCCCAGCGGACGAGCTGCTCGTGGTCGGCCAGACCCGGGGTGTCGTCGGTGACGGTGTACCGGATGTAGGGCTGTTCGAGCCGGTTGCGAATCTCCGCCCGGGTCATGACCCAGTCCGGCCCGTAGGCGCCGGCCACCGTGAGCAGGGTGCCGTCCGGCGCGTGGTAGCTGCGAACGGAAAACCCGTCCACGCGGTAGAGGCCGGGGCGGTCCTGCTTCTGTGCGGCCTCGGTGAGCTTCAGATCGGTCAGGCCGCCCTGGACCAGGTGGTGGGCGACGGTGTGCTGGCGGGTGACACGCGGCATCGCGTTCCTCTCCGTGGGGCGGCGTGCCGCCGCCCCACCGGGTGGGTTTCGAGTGACGCCGGGGCGGCGGTGCCATCCGCCGCCCCGGTCGGATCAGGGCTGCAACGGGGTTCGGCTGCGGCTCAGCGGGCGGCGGGCGGGAACCTGAGCCAGTGGGAGCCGCCCGCGATCGGGTCGCTGCCCAGCGCGGCGCGCAGTGCCGCGTCCGCCTCTCCGAGCGTCTCCGTGTCGTACGGGCCGCTCTCGCTGAGATCCATCTCGGTGGCGCCGTCGACCACCGTGACGATCCGGGGGGCGTCGGTGGCGTCGAAGAGGGCTGCGGTGGCCCCGGGGGCGGCCCTGCGCAGGATCGCGCCGACCCGGGGCGCGGCCTCCTTGAGTGCCAGCGCCTGGTCTCGGGTGACGCCGCAGAGGCAATCGAGCTCGTGCCAGTCCTGATCGGAGCCGCAAAGGCACCACCAGCCAGCGAAGTGCCACGTCCATTCCCACCCACCGATCGGGTAGAGCCCTTCATCGTCGGGCTCCACGATGTTGGCAGCTGTGTCGCTGCCCTCGTCGAGGTACATCCATCGGATGTGGACGATGACCACGCGGCGGGCTCCGCGACCGCTGGGCTTGCGCCGACGGGCCGCCTTGCGAGCCTGCGGGGTGGCCTCGGCAACCGCGGCGGCGCGGCCCGCGTCCCGGTCGACGCGACGCCAGTTGACACGGACGGCGACCGCCAGGGTCTCCTCGTCTTCGCTGTGGCGGCTGGGGCCGCCCTCGATGATGTGCACCGTGTCCGGGCTGTCCGCGCGGCCCTCGATCACGTGGATGGTGTCGTTGCAGTTGTAGCCGTACTCCTCGGCCATGCGGAGCGTCTGCTCGGAGAGTTGCCGTGCGGAGTCGAGCGGGAAGTGCGGGCTCAGCCAGCCGTTCCATCGGTTGGCCGGGTCGAGCTTGCAGTCGAAGGGGCCGAGCGTGTCGTCGATGCAGACTCGGGTTTCGATCATCGGACGGGTAAGGATCTGTTCCTCCTGGGGTGGTGTCGGGTTTCGAGTGGTGCCGGGGCGGCGGTGCCATCCGCCGCCCCGGCGGGAGTGCCATCTACCAGCCGGGCGGTACCGGCTCCTCGAACGGCGAGGGGACTTCGATCTCGCGGGTGTACCCGCCGTGGAGCTCCTCGTCGTGGTTCTCGCACTCGGGGTCGCAGGGCTCCCCCTCGTCCGCGCCGCAGTCGGTGCAGGGCTCTTCGAGGTCGTCGATGTAGGCAGGCATGTCGGGGCCTTCCGGTTCGGGTTTCGAGTGGTGGTGCCGGTCGGGGTGCCACCCCCTTCCAACGGGCTCAATATTACCAGTTTTGAGCCTGATCACCTAGCAAAAAGGCGGCCTTGAGCAGGGGTTTTCAGTTGGTGGCGGTGGGGAGGTTGAGCGGCTTCCACTGGTCGCCGGTCCAGAACTCCCAGACAGCTACGTCGGGGTCGCTGACCTTCAGGTCGCGGGCGAGTCGGGGCAGGAACGGGGAGTCGGGACGGTCGAGCCAGACCGGCGGGGCGCCGATGGCGATGATGATGGCGGGCAGCCCGTCCTCCTCGTATCCGCGGAGCAGGCTTTCGCGTCGGCGCGCGCACTTCGCGACTTCCTGGGCGGTCTCGTGCTCGGTGATGAGGTGGTTCAGCACCTCCTCCTCGGACAGCGGTTCTCCGTCCATGCGGCAGGCGGCGGCGAAGTCGTGGACGGCCCGATGGTCGGCGGCGGTGGCCGGGTAGAACCAGGTGCCTCCGCCGTTGCCCTGGTTTTCGATGACGCCCACGCAGCGCTCCCCTTCGTGGACGGTGGCGTTGTAGGCGATGCCGCAGCGCGTCGTCATCTGCTGGAAGTCGGCGAGGGTGTAGCGGTCGTGGGGGACGTGAAGCCCGGTGTGGGGCAGCTTGATCAGGTCGGCCATGGGGTTCCTCTCGCAGGGTGGGGTACCACCGGCAGGTGGTACCGGGACGTGGGGGCGCACGGGGCCGGCCACGGGGTGGCCGTCCGTCGCCAGTGGTGGCCGGTGACCACCGTGGGGCGCGGCCGCGCCGGGGCCTCGGGGCCTGTCGGCGCGGCCGCGCTCCGCGATGGTCAGTTCGGAGCGGCCGCAGCACCCCGGGGAGGCGGGGCGATGCGGCCGTTGCCTCGCGTCAGGCGGCCGCGCGGGCGATGCGGAGCAGGGTGTCCACCACGGTCACCGGCTCGTCGAAGAGCGTGACGGTGATGCGGTTGAACGCCAGGCTGGCGCTGCCGCGTTCGTCCTCGTCGAGGCGGCGGTAGTCGATCCGGCATTCCTCGGTGGACGCGGAGAGGGAGGCGAGCGTGGGCCACGGGTCATCGAGGCAGACGCAGCCGTGATCGTGGTGGCAGCCGTCGCGGCCCTCGGCCCACGTCCGCATCTGCTCGTACGCGGCCGGGGTCACGTTCCGCAACGTGACATGCACGCGGTCGCCAAATGAGTCCTCCAGTAGATGCGCAGTGAAGTTTCCGGAGGTGACCAGAAACCATGACTCCGCGGGGCCTTCACCGCGCCAAGCACGGTGGATGGTGCCGCTGCCACCGTCTGCCTCAATCAGGATCAGGGCGGCGGTGTGTGCTGCGGCCTTGGCGGCCGCACGTGCGGCCTCAACGGCCGCGCGCAGAGCGGTGGAACCGGCTTCGGGCATGGCGATATTCAAGGTTTCTCCGTGGGATCGGCGTGGGTTTCGAGTGGTTCTCGTTGTCCGGGGCGCCACCCTCTTCCAACATGTTCAATATTACCAGCACTGGACCGGATAGCCAAGCCGAAAAGGGGGCCTGACCAGGGTTTTCCGAGCTGCCTCCGCACCCCTGTGGCCCGCTGCGGGCGCGCCGGGGCGCGGGGCCGGCTACCGCTCGGCGCCCCGCTTCCGGCCGGGCGGGCGACCGGCGCGGCCGACGTCAGGGCCACTGCGGGCCGTCGCGTCCTGCCGCCCTGACCGACAGCCGGGGCGGCGTTCCGCCGCCCCGGCTGTCGGTCAAAAGCGGGCCCAGCGTCCGGGGTCAGCATCGACGGCTGCCTGATGGGCGCGCACCGCCTCGATGGTGCCTTCCGTGACTACTCGGTAGTGGGCTTCATGCACGGCGACGTGCAGTGCGATACACCGGGCGACCTCTTCGCGGTCGGTACCGCCCCGGCCCGTGTACTGGGGGCACTCGTCGCAGATCACACGGTAAACCGGCACTCGCCCGACTTCCTCACCGCGCGTGGCGCGGCGGGGCGCGATGCTGCCGGGGACCCATCGCGCTCCTGCGAACGGTGTGGGGTGCTGGGCGGCATGTTGCCGAACGTCCCGCACGTGCTGGTCAAGGTCGGCGGTGACCGGCCCGAGCCACTGCGGGCAGTGGTCGCATACCGCGTGGTATAGCGGCGTGGTGTCGACGATGCGGCCGTAAACGGCGAACGTGGGGGCGGCGCTGGTGGTCATACTCCGGACCTCTCTCGCTGGTGGGTTTCGAGGGGTGCCGGGGCGGCGGGGGCCGCCGCCGCCCCCGGCGGGGCCGGCGGGCGTCCACCACCACGCGGCGCCGGGAAAAGGGGAGGGTCCGCCGCAACAGGCGGAGGGGCTGGAGGCTGGCCGAGTCGCGCTGGAAGGGCTTCGGCGTCAGGGCCTTGCGGACGGCGGCCCGGTCGCGGCGGTGCGCGGCCTTCTGGTACGCCTTGCGCTTGCCGGGGGTGTCCTGGGCCTGGGCGCGGACGGCGGCGCGGTGGGACAGCTGCACATCGCCGTCCTCGTTCCGCGCGGCCGTGGTAAGGATGCCCTTCCGGGCGGCGGCGCGGTCGTCCATGCCCAGCAGGTGGGCGGGGTTGCCCTCGTGGGCGGTGCGGTAGCGGCGGTGGTGGTGGGTACGGGCCACGGTGTTCCTCCGGTGGTGCGGGTTTCGAGTAGCGATGCCGGGAGGGGTGCCACCCCCTCCCAACAAGCTCAATATTACCAGTGTTGGGCCGGATTTGGAAGCGGAAAACCGGCTCTCGCCTGAAGTTTTCCGCCTCCCTCGCGTGCTCCTACGCGACGTAGACGTAGGTGGGCCGACCGTCTGCCGGGGCGCACTTCACGCCTTCCGGGGCCACGTAGGCGGCCACAAAACCCCCGTCGTACGGTCCGACGGCGAAGCCCTGGGCGTCGGCCCACTCGCAAGCCGCCTCGGCGATACCGGTGGCCTCCCCGTCGTACGCGACATACAGCGGAATGTCGGGGCCGAAGAAGAGCGTCAGGTCGTACCAAACGGATTCCAGGAGACTGCGGACAGCCTCGGCGTTCGCCTCCTCGGTGGACGCGACCACGATGCGCGGGACCGGGACCTTGTGCGGCTCCGGCTTGGCGTCACACTCGCAGGTAATGAACTGGGCGGTGGTGGGCGTCGCGGTCATGTCGTCTGCCTCCGTGTGGTGCGGGTTTCGAGTGGTTCTCGTTGTCCGGGGTGCCACCCCCTTCCAACAAGCTCAATATTACCAGCACTGGACCGGATCACCAAGCTGAAAAGGGGGCCTGACCAGGGTTTTTCCCGGAAGTTCCATGATCTTTTAGCGGGCGTCCGGGCCCCCGCCGACCCCCCTCCCAGCCAGCCGTCTTTCCCTCCCCGGCCAC
>NZ_JAPSIW010000228.1 GCF_031178505.1 Streptomyces sp.
GCCCCCGCGCCCACCGACTCGAAGCCGTGCCCGGCCGGGGGCTCCACCCACAGCCTGCGGACCGTGCCCGCCGCCTCCAGGAGCGCCTTCGCCTCGGGCAGGGACCGCAGCGACACCTCGGGGTGCAGCCGTTCGAGGACGAGCGCGTCCTCTCCGGCCCCGTCGAGCAGCCGGACCGCGCCCCAGCCGTTCCAGTGCGCGAGGGCCGCGCCCTCCAGGTCCGGACGGGCGAACGGCGGCGCGACCTTCAGGGCGGCGGGGGAGTCGTCCGAACGGCGCACGAGGAGGACCAGGCTGCCCCGCCCGCCGGGGGCGACCACCCGGTCGGGGGAGAGCGACGCCCGGCCGACCGCCCGCTCGACCAGGCCGGGGAGCGCTGCCAGCCAGTCGGACGCCACGTCCCCGTAGGTCTCACCGAGCCCCCTGACAAGTCGCTGCGGCGGTTCGAAAGCCATGCGTGTCCTTCTGGTCGGGGCCCGGGCCGGACTCACACGCGCTCGGCGAGCCCAGGAAAGGTTACGCCGGTGCCGCGCCAGCGGACGGCTCGTACCGCCGCCTCCCGCAGCGAGGCGGCGGCCTCGGCCCGCAGCGGGCCCTCGGCCGCCCGGACGAGATCGGAGTAGACGCCGGCCACCCGGTCCTCCAGGTCGGCGGCCAGCCGCACCGCTCCCGCCGGGTCGTCCACCGCGAACGGCAGCCGGTACGCGGCCGCGGCGGCGACCGGCGCGCCGCCGAGGTCCCGCACGGTCCGCCGCAGGGCGTCCCGCCGGGCCCGGTGGGCCTCGAAGGCGGCGGTGGCCTCCGCCTTGCGGTCCGTACCGATCCGGCCACCGACGACGCCGTACCCGTACACCGCCGCGTGCTCGGCGGCCAGGGCGGCCTGGGCCGCGTCGAGGGCGCTCACGGGCGGGCTCCTTCGGTCAGCAGGAAGGCGTGGGCGGCGCCGGCGGCGGCCACGGAGGCGAGCAGCCGGGCGTACTCCGGCGGGGCGGTGAGCAGGGCCGCGGCGTGGGCGTCGGCGGCCCTGCGGGCGGCGGACGCCAGCTCACCCAGCGCGGCCGCCGGGTCGGCCGGCACCGGAGCGGGCGCGGCCGTCGCGGCCACCGCCGGCGCGGTGGGGGAGGAGGCGGGGGCCGTGGGCGTGGCGGGGGCGGGCCGGGCGTCGGTGCCGCCCTCGCCGAGCGCCTTCACGTGCGCGGCGGCCGACGCGCGCAGCGGGCCGAGCCGGGCGGCGAGCGGGGGATGGGCGGCGAGGGTGGCGTCGTAACGTTCCACCAGGGTTCGCGCCGTCGTCACCGACCGCTGCCGCAGCGCCGCCTCGGCGCGCGCCACCCGTTCGGCCCGCGCCCGCTCGGCGCTCGCCCGCCGCGCGCCGCCGTCCCCGGAGGTGCAGCCCGCGAGGACCGCCGAGGCCCCGGTCGCCGCGCCCGCCGCCAGGAGCGCGCGCCTGCCCGTCGTCGTCACGCTCTCTCCGTTCAGTTCGAAAGATCGTCAGATCACCGCAGGCGAGCGTACCCGCGGCCCCCGGGCCGGTGGGCGGCAACACCCTCGCGGACCGGATACCCTTTGATCTGACACGCGACGAACCCACAACAGCACACGCGGCCGAGGAGTCACCCGGATGAGCACCACCCAGAGCGACAGGCTGCGCGGACTCATTGAGCCGCTCGTCCACGCGAAGGACCTGGATCTGGAGGAGATCGAGGTGTCCCGGGCCGGCCGCCGCGGACTGCTGAGGGTCGTCGTCGACTCCGACGAGGGCGTCGAACTGGACGCCTGTGCCGAGCTGAGCCGCGCGATCTCCGAGAAGCTCGACGAGACCGACGCGATGGGCGAGGGCGAGTACGTCCTCGAAGTCAGCTCCCCCGGCGCCGACCGGCCCCTCACCGAGCACCGCCACTACGTCCGGGCCACCGGACGGCTGGTGCGTCTGCAGCTCTCCGAAGGCGGGGACCTGGTGGCCAGGATCCTCGGCGTGGACGAGGACGGTCTCGACCTGGAGGTGCCGGGCGTGAAGGGCCGCAAGGCCACCGCCCGCCGGATCGGCTTCCCCGAGATCACCAAGGCGCGTGTCGAGATCGAGTTCAACCGCAAGGACAAGAAGGAAGAGGAGGCGTAGCCGTGGACATCGACGTGAAGCTCCTGAAGGGCTTGGCGACCGAGAAGGAGATCTCCTTCGATCTGCTGGTCGAGGCGATCGAGTCGGCCCTCCTCATCGCCTACCACCGCACTCCGTCCGCCCGCCGTCACGCGCGGGTGGAGCTGGACCGTCACACGGGCCACGTGACGGTGTGGGCGAAGGAAGACCCCGCCGACCTGGAGGAGGGGCAGGAGCCGAAGGAGTTCGACGACACCCCGTCGGACTTCGGCCGGATCGCGGCGAGCACCGCCCGCCAGGTGATCCAGCAGCGGCTGAGGGACGCCGAGAACGACGTGACCTTCGGCGAGTACGCGCGCCGCGAGGGCGATGTCGTCGCCGGCGTCGTGCAGCAGGGCAAGGACCCGAAGAACGTCCTCGTCAAGCTGGACGACAAGCTGGAGGCCATCCTTCCGGTGCAGGAGCAGGTGCCGGGCGAGGAGTACACGCACGGTCTGCGGCTGCGGACGTACGTCGTCCGGGTGGCGAAGGGCGTGCGCGGTCCGTCCGTCACCCTCTCGCGCACCCACCCCAATCTGGTGAAGAAGCTGTTCGCCCTGGAGGTGCCGGAGATCGCCGACGGGTCCGTCGAGATCTCCGCCATCGCCCGTGAGGCCGGCCACCGCACCAAGATCGCCGTTCGGTCCACCCGTTCGGGCCTGAACGCCAAGGGCGCCTGCATCGGCCCCATGGGCAGCCGCGTCCGCAACGTGATGGCGGAGCTGCTCGGTGAGAAGATCGACATCGTCGACTGGTCGGACGACCCGGCCGAGATGGTGGCGAACGCGCTCTCCCCGGCCCGGGTCTCCAGGGTCGAGGTCGTCGACATGGCGGCCCGTTCCGCCCGGGTGACCGTGCCGGACTACCAGCTCTCCCTGGCGATCGGCAAGGAGGGGCAGAACGCCCGCCTCGCCGCCCGCCTCACGGGCTGGCGCATCGACATCCGGCCCGACACCGAGCCCGTCGAGCCGCGGGACTGAGCCCCGCGCCGAGAAGTTTTTTGGCCAACAGCTGTTCGATTTTTGCCCCGCACGGGTGAGGTCGCTACGGGGAGGTAGACTTACTAGTGTCTGGCCGGACGCATGCCCGCGTATGCCCTGAGCGAACCTGTGTGGGATGCCGGGAGCGAGCGGTCAAGAGCGAACTGCTGCGGATCGTGATGAATAAGGACGAGTGCGTTCCCGATCATCGCGGTACGCTGCCCGGCCGGGGTGCGTACCTGCACCCCGCCTCGGTCTGTCTCGACCTGGCGGTCCGCCGCCGGGCGTTCCCACGGGCCTTCCGGGTCCAGGGACCGCTCGACACCGCGGCCCTCCGCCACCACGTCGAGCAGGCGGCACGGCAGTGAACAAGAAGTACGGCACGGAACACCGTGCGGTCAGGTACCTCGCGAGTTGGAAGTAGGTCGAGATTGCGATGAGCACTCGATGAGTACGCGATGAGTACGCCCATGAAGTAGCGACGGTCCGGCGGTAACCGGACCTCAAAGGAGCGATGTGGCTAAGGTCCGGGTATACGAACTCGCCAAGGAGTTCGGTGTGGAGAGCAAGGTCGTCATGGCCAAGCTCCAAGAACTCGGTGAATTCGTCCGTTCGGCGTCCTCGACGATCGAGGCGCCGGTCGTGCGCAAGCTGACTGACGCTTTGCAGGGTCCCGGCGGCAACGCCGGCAAGACCGCTGCCAAGCCCGGCGCGCCCCGCAAGGCGGCGCCCACCCCCGCCGCGCCGAAGCCGGCGCAGGCGAACCCCGCGCCGTCCCCGGCGCAGGCGGCTCGTCCCGCCGCCCCGAAGCCTGGCGCGCCCACCCCGGCGCCCAAGCCCGCGGCGGCCGAGAAGCCCTCCGCGGCGCCCGCCCCGGGCCCGCGTCCCACTCCGGGCCCGAAGCCCGCGGCAGCGCCCAAGCCGGCGCCCGCCGCCCCGGCTCCGACCAACCCGGAGTTCACCGCGCCTCCGGCGGCCCCGGCCGCCGGTCAGCGCCCCGGCGGTGCCGCCCCCGGCCCGCGTCCGGCCGGTGCCCGTCCGGGCCAGTCGTCGGCGCGTCCGGGCCAGCAGGCACCGCGCCCCGGCCAGCAGACCCCCCGTCCGGGCGGTGCCCGTCCGGCCGGTCCTCGTCCGGGCAACAACCCCTTCACCTCGGGTGGCTCCACCGGCATGGCGCGTCCGCAGACGCCCCGTCCCGGCGGCGGCGCCCCGCGTCCCGGCGGCCCCGGTGCCGTTCCGGGTGCCCCGCGTCCGCAGGGCGGCCCCGGCGGCGCCCCGCGTCCGCAGGGCGGTGCTCCCGGCGGCCGGCCCACTCCGGGCGGCATGCCGCGCCCGCAGGCTCCCCGTCCGGGCGGCGCGCCCGGCGGTAACCGCCCGAACCCGGGCATGATGCCGCAGCGTCCCGCGGCCGGCCCGCGTCCGGGCCCCGGCGGCCGTGGCCCCGGTGGCCCCGGCGGTCGTCCGGGTGGTCCCGGCGGCGGTGGCGGCGGTCGTCCCGGCTTCGCCGGCCGTCCGGCGGGTCCCGGCGGTGGCGGCGGCGGCTTCGCCGGCCGTCCCGGTGGTCCCGGTGGCGGCGGTGGCCGTCCGGGTGGTCCCGGTGGCGGTGGCGGCGGCTTCGGCGGTCGTCCCGGCTTCGGTGGCCGTCCCGGTGGTCCCGGTGGCCGTGGTGGCACGCAGGGCGCCTTCGGCCGTCCCGGCGGTCCCGCGCGCCGCGGTCGCAAGTCGAAGCGGCAGAGGCGCCAGGAGTACGAGGCCATGCAGGCCCCGTCCGTGGGCGGCGTGATGCTGCCTCGCGGCAACGGCGAGACCATTCGCCTGTCGCGCGGTGCGTCCCTCACCGACTTCGCGGAGAAGATCAACGCCAACCCGGCGTCGCTCGTCGCGGTCATGATGAACCTCGGCGAGATGGTCACGGCCACGCAGTCCGTCTCCGACGAGACGCTGCAGCTCCTCGGCGACGAGATGAACTACCAGGTTCAGATCGTCTCGCCGGAGGAGGAGGACCGTGAGCTGCTCGAGTCCTTCGACATCGAGTTCGGCGAGGACGAGGGCGGCGAAGAGTCCCTGGTCTCCCGTCCGCCGGTCGTGACCGTCATGGGTCACGTCGACCACGGTAAGACCCGGCTCCTCGACGCCATCCGCAAGACGAACGTCGTCGCGGGCGAGGCCGGCGGCATCACCCAGCACATCGGTGCCTACCAGGTCACGACCCAGGTCAACGACGAGGACCGGGCCATCACCTTCATCGACACCCCGGGTCACGAGGCGTTCACCGCCATGCGTGCCCGTGGTGCGAAGTCGACCGACATCGCGATCCTCGTGGTGGCGGCCAACGACGGTGTGATGCCCCAGACGATCGAGGCGCTCAACCACGCCAAGGCGGCCGACGTGCCGATCGTGGTCGCGGTGAACAAGATCGACGTCGAGGGCGCGGACCCGACCAAGGTCCGCGGTCAGCTGACCGAGTTCGGTCTGGTGGCCGAGGAGTACGGCGGCGACACCATGTTCGTCGACATCTCCGCCAAGCAGGGCCTCAACATCGACGCCCTTCTGGAGGCCGTGGTCCTCACCGCGGACGCCTCGCTCGACCTGCGGGCCAACCCGAACCAGGACGCGCAGGGCATCGCGATCGAGTCCCACCTCGACCGCGGCCGCGGTGCCGTCTCGACGGTCCTGGTCCAGCGCGGAACGCTGCGCATCGGCGACACCATGGTCGTCGGCGACGCGTACGGCCGCGTCCGGGCCATGCTCGACGACAAGGGCAACAACGTCGAGGAGGCGACCCCGTCGACTCCGGTCCTGGTCCTGGGTCTCACCAACGTCCCGGGTGCCGGCGACAACTTCCTCGTCGTCGACGAGGACCGCACGGCCCGCCAGATCGCCGAGAAGCGCGCCGCGCGTGAGCGCAACGCCGCCTTCGCCAAGCGCGTCCGCCGGGTGTCCCTCGAGGACCTCGACAAGGTGCTCAAGGCCGGTCAGATCCAGGAACTCAACCTCATCATCAAGGGCGACGCGTCCGGTGCGGTCGAGGCTCTCGAGTCCTCGCTGCTCCAGCTCGACGTCGGTGAAGAGGTCGACATCCGCGTCCTGCACCGCGGTGTGGGTGCGGTCACCGAGTCCGACATCGACCTGGCCATGGGCTCCGACGCCATCGTCATCGGCTACAACGTCCGCGCGGCCGGCCGTGCCGCGCAGATGGCGGAGCGCGAGGGCGTCGACGTCCGGTACTACTCGGTCATCTACCAGGCGATCGAGGAGATCGAGGCGGCGCTCAAGGGCCTCCTCAAGCCGGAGTACGAAGAGGTCGAGCTCGGCACGGCGGAGATCCGCGAGGTCTTCCGCTCGTCCAAGCTGGGCAACATCGCCGGTGTCCTCATCCGCTCGGGCGAGGTCAAGCGCAACACCAAGGCGCGCCTCATCCGCGACGGCAAGGTCGTGGCGGAGAACCTCAACATCGAGGGCCTGCGTCGCTTCAAGGACGACGTCACCGAGATCCGCGAGGGCTTCGAGGGTGGTATCAACCTCGGAAACTTCAACGACATCAAGGTCGACGACGTCATCGCGACGTACGAGATGCGCGAGAAGCCGCGCGCCTGACGCACAGCGGTGAGCCGGGGCCGGTCGGCGGAGATTATTTCCGTCGATCGGCCCCGGCCGTTGCGTGTACGGTTTCAGGTGTCCTCGCCGAGCGGTCGGCGGGGCCACTGACCCCGAACCGGCGGGACATCCGGACACACATGTATGTGGGGACCCTGTCCTTCGACCTGCTCCTCGGCGACGTCCACTCGCTGAAGGAGAAACGCTCCGTCGTCCGGCCCATCGTCGCCGAGCTCCAGCGCAAGTTCTCCGTGAGCGCGGCAGAGGTGGGCGACCAGGACCTCCATCGCAGGGCCCGGCTGGGCGTCGCGCTGGTGTCCGGGGACCCGGGGTTCGTGTCGGACGTGCTCGACCGCTGTGAGCGGCTCGTCGCCGCCCGGCCGGAGGTGGAGCTGCTGTCGGTGCGACGCAGGTTCCACACTGATGAAGACTGATTGAGCAAGGCAAAGAAGGAGACGGACCAGTGGCCGACAACGCGCGGGCGAAGAAACTGGCGGACCTCATCCGGGAGGTGGTCGCGGAGAAGCTCCAGCGCGGTGTCAAGGACCCGCGCCTGGGCACGCACGTGACGATCACGGACACCCGTGTCACCGGTGACCTGCGGGAGGCCACGGTCTTCTACACGGTCTACGGCGACGAGGAGGACCGGGCCAGCGCCGCGGCCGGGCTGGAGAGCGCCAAGGGCGTCCTCCGTTCGGCGGTGGGCCGGGCGGCCGGGACCAAGTTCACCCCGACGCTCACCTTCGTGGCCGACGCCCTCCCGGAGAACGCCCGGACCATCGAGGACCTCCTCGACAAGGCACGGGCCTCGGACGCCCAGGTGCGCCAGGCCTCCTCGGGCGCCACCTTCGCCGGTGACGCCGACCCGTACAAGAAGCAGGGCGAGGACGAAGCCGCCGAATGAGCACCGCAGACAGGACGCCCGACGGCCTCGTCATCGTCGACAAGCCGTCGGGCTTCACCTCGCACGACGTCGTGGCCAAGATGCGCGGGATCGCCAGGACCCGCCGCGTCGGCCACGCCGGCACGCTCGACCCCATGGCCACGGGCGTCCTCGTCCTCGGCGTGGAGCGGGCGACCAAGCTGCTCGGTCACCTCGCGCTGACCGAGAAGGAGTACCTGGGCACCATCC
Organism: Streptomyces sp.; assembly: GCF_031178505.1. Taxonomy (GTDB): domain Bacteria; phylum Actinomycetota; class Actinomycetes; order Streptomycetales; family Streptomycetaceae; genus Streptomyces; species Streptomyces gulbargensis. The sequence continues at coordinate 7,847 of NZ_JAPSIW010000228.1, forward strand.
GCCTGGGCCAGACCACCGTCACCGACGACGCCGAGGGCGAGATCACGGCGTCGGTCGACGCGTCGAAGGTCACCCGCGAGCAGATCGACGCGGGCGTGGCCGAGCTCACCGGCGCCATCATGCAGGTGCCGTCGAAGGTCTCCGCTATCAAGATCGACGGCAAGCGGTCCTACGCGCGCGTGCGCGGCGGCGAGGAGTTCGACATCCCGGCCCGTCCGGTCACCGTCTCCTCCTTCCGGGTGTACGACGTGCGGGAGGAGACCGCCGAGGACGGCACCCCCGTCGTCGACCTGGTCGTCTCGGTGGTCTGCTCCTCCGGTACGTACATCCGGGCGCTGGCCCGGGACCTCGGCGCCGGACTCGGCGTGGGCGGCCACCTCACCGCCCTGCGCCGCACCCGGGTCGGCCCGTACAAGCTGGACGCGGCCCGGACGCTCGACCAGCTCCAGGAGGAGCTCACGGTCATGCCGGTCGCCGAGGCCGCCGAGGCGGCCTTCCCGCGCTGGGACGTGGACGAGAGGCGGGCCCGGCTGCTCCTGAACGGGGTCCGCCTGGAGATGCCCGCCTGCCCGCAGGGGCCGGTCGCGGTCTTCGGGCCGGGCGGGACGCTGCTCGCGCTCGTCGAGGACCAGCGGGGCAAGGCCAAGAGCCTCGCCGTCTTCGGCTGAACCGGCGGGCCCGGGGCCCGGACACGCGCTCACGGTGGGGCGGGCACGCACGCGTGCCCGCCCCACGGCCGTTCCCGGCACGTCCCGTCGCCGTTCCGCCGGCAGACGGCCGCGGATTCACCCGGACGGGGAGGCGCTCGGAGTGAACGGGGGGAGCGCCGGGGGGCGCGTTCCCCTGGTGAGTTTCCCTCGTGATCACCGCCGACCTACCGTCGACACCATGGGACGCGAGGACCTGGCGACGCTGGTACGGATCTGTGATCCGGCGGGCTCGCCGCGCGGCACCGGCTTCCTCGCCGACCACGAGGGCACTCTCGTCACCTCCCACGAGGCCGTCGACGGACTCACCCGGCTCCTGCTGCGCGCCCCCGGCGACCGGACCTGCCTCACGGGCGCCGACGCCGTCACCCCCCTCCCCGAGCACGGGCTCGCCCTGGTGAGGACCCACGGACTCGGCGTCCGCCCCCTGCCGCTCGCGACCCGCCCCGAGACCGAACCCGGCACGTACGTGCGGATCG
>NZ_JAPSIW010000229.1 GCF_031178505.1 Streptomyces sp.
GACCGCGGTCACCGAGTACTACACCCCCGAGGGCGGTCCGGGGCAGCTCGGGCACATCGGGGAGATCATGCACCTCTGGGTGCACTCGGCCGACGCGGGCAAGGAGTGGACACTCGGCCTCATCGAGAGGATCGAGGGGGGCGCGTACGTCTTCGCGGGCGAGGGCGAGCCCTTCGTCGGGGTCCTCGCCGAAGGCCAGGAGAACCCGTACGCGACCGGCGCCGCCCCGCCCAGGGATTAATCAAGTTTGACTAATGCGTCCGGGAGGGCATACCTTCCTCCGTCGGTGCTCAGTGGTCAAACTTGACTACGGATGTTTCGGGAGGAACGGCATGACAGAGGACGCGATCCTCGTGGAAGGCGCACGCAAGCGGTTCGGAGAGAAGAACGCCCTGGACGGCCTCGACCTGCGGGTCGCGCGCGGCACCGTCCACGGCCTGCTCGGCCCCAACGGCGCGGGCAAGACCACGACGGTACGGATCCTGGCCACCCTCCTGCGGCACGACGACGGTCTCGTCCGGGTCGCCGGCCACGACGTGCGGACCGAGGCCCGCCGGGTCCGCCGCCGGATCGGCCTCCTCGGCCAGTACGCCGCCCTGGACGAGGAGCTCGACGGCCGCCAGAACCTGGAGATGTTCGGACGGCTCCACCACCTCGGCGCGCGCGGCGCCACCGCCCGGGCCGGCGCCCTCCTGGAGCGCTTCGGCCTCGCCGACACCGGCCGCACCCCCGTCAAGCGGTACAGCGGCGGCATGCGGCGGCGGCTCGACCTGGCCGCCTCCCTCGTCACCGACCCCGACGTGCTGTTCCTGGACGAACCCACCACCGGCCTCGACCCGCGCGGGCGCGGCGAGGTCTGGGACTCCGTCCGCTCCCTCGTCGGCGGCGGCACCACCGTGCTCCTCACCACCCAGTACCTGGAGGAGGCCGACCGGCTCGCCGACCGGATCTCCGTCGTCGACCGGGGCCGCGTCGTCGCCGACGGCACCCCGGACGCCCTCAAGACGCGGGCGGGCGCCGACCGGATCGACGTGGTCGTACGGGACGCGGCCCGGCTCGACGAGGCCGCCGCCGTACTGCCCTTCCCGGCCGCCGGTACGGACGTCGACCGCGACCGGCGCCGGATCAGCGTCCCCGTGCACGACCGCATGGCCTCCCTCGCCGCGACCGTCCGGGCCCTGGAGGAGGCCGGCATCGAGGCCGAGGACGTGGCCCTGCGGCGGCCGACGCTGGACGAGGTGTTCCTGAGACTGACCGGCGAGCGGACGGCGGAGGTGGCCGCATGAGCGCGGCGTACGCGGTGAGCGACTGCTGGACGATGACCCGCCGGGAACTGGCCCACTGGGCACGGCAGCCGGTGCAGGTCCTCGTCGGGCTCGTGTTCCCGGTCATGATGCTGCTGATGTTCGGCTACCTCGTCGGCGGCGGGCGGGCCGTCGACGGACCCTACGTGGACTACCTGGTGCCCGGCATGCTCACCCTCACCATGGTCTTCGGCCTCGAAGGGACCATGACGGCGGTGACCCGGGACCTGCGGAAGGGGGTCGTCGACCGCTTCCGGGCCATGCCGATGACCGACGGCGCCGTCCTCGTCGGACGGGCCGCGGCCGACATGCTCCAGTCGGCCGTGGGCCTCCTCCTCCTGACCGGCGTCGGACACGCGATCGGCTGGCGGGCGCACGGCGGCCCCGGCGCCTTCCTGGGGGCCCTGGGCCTGCTGCTCCTGCTGCGCTTCGCGATGCTGTGGATCGGGATCTTCCTCGCCCTGGTCGCCGGCCGGCCCGAACTCGTCCAGGCCGTGCAGATCCTCGTCTGGCCCGTCGGCTTCCTCTCCAACGCCTTCGCCTCGCCCGACGCCATGCCCGGCTGGCTCGGCACGGCCGTGGAGTGGAACCCGATGTCCGCGACCGCGACGGCCGTCCGCGCCCTCCTCGGCAACCCCGGCGGCGAACCCGGCCACCTCGGAGCGGCCCTGCTGTGGCCGCTGCTGCTCCTGGCGATCTTCTTCCCGCTCGCCGTCCGGAGGTTCGCCCGGCTCGGGACGTAGCCGGGCGAAACGGGAAGGGCGCCGGCGGGGACGTACGAACCGGCGGCGCCCCCGCATCCCGTGGAAGCCGGGTGGAACCGGGGGACCCCCCACGGCGTTGATAGCTTGGGGCGCGCACCGTCCCCATGCCCCCACCGAACCGCAGGAGCCCGGAACCCGTGAATACGCTTGCCCTCGGACCGAGCTGGCTGGACCCGGACTACCTGATCCAGACCTTCGGTCTCATCGGTGTCCTCGTCATCGTCTTCGCCGAGTCCGGCCTCCTCATCGGCTTCTTCCTGCCCGGCGACTCGCTCCTCTTCACCACCGGCCTGCTCGTCACCACCGGCAAGCTCGACTACCCGCTCTGGCTGGTGTGCACCCTCATCGTCGCCGCCGCGATCATCGGCGACCAGGTCGGCTACCTCTTCGGCCGCAAGGTCGGCCCCGCCCTCTTCCGGCGGCCCGACTCGAAGCTCTTCAAGCAGGAGAACGTCGAGAAGGCCCACGAGTTCTTCGAGAAGCACGGCCCGAAGTCCCTCATCCTGGCCCGCTTCGTGCCCATCGTCCGCACCTTCACGCCCATCATCGCGGGCGTCAGCCGGATGAACTACCGATCCTTCATCACCTTCAACGTCATCGGCGGTGTGCTCTGGGGCGCGGGCGTCACCCTGCTCGGCGCCTCCCTCGGCAAGATCGACTTCGTGCACCGGCACATCGAGGCGATCCTCATCGCGATCGTCCTGATCTCCGTGATCCCGATCGTCATCGAGTACCTGCGGGCCCGCTCCCAGTCGAAGAAGAACCCCCCGCGCGAGGAGCACGACGGCCCCGGCGCCGCCGCCCAGCCGCGCGGCGGCCGCCACGCCAGGCGCTGACCCCGCCCCCGGAGCCGTACCCGGCCCGCCGCCTCAGAAGCCCCTCGTACGCTTCGCCGCGCGGCGGGCCGCCCCCGCACCCGGCGCCCGCATGAAGAGGCGGGCCAGCTCGCCGCCCAGGTTCACCCCGATGGCGATCGCCAGCGCCAGCGCCGACGCCTTCGCCAGCGAGGCGAAGCCCTGGTCCAGATTGTTCTGGGCGATCGCCAGCACCCCGAAGTACGTCGCCGAACCCGGCAGCAGCGGACCGATCGCCGCCGTCACGTACGGCAGCGACGACGTGTGGTGATAGCGGGCGATCAACTGCCCGAACAGGCCCACCAGCCCCGCCGCCACCGCCGTCGCCATCACCGTCGACCCCTCCGCGGTCACCGCGATCGACGCGTAGATCACCCACGCCACCCCGCCGTTCAGCGTCGCGAACAGCACCGTCCCGCGCGACTGCTGCAACAGGATCGCGAACGTCGCGCACAGCACCATCGACGCCAGGATCTGCGTCACCGGCCGCTCCACCGCCCGCAGCTCCCCCTCCGGGTTCAGCTGCGCGTCGAACTGCACCGCCACGTACAGCACCGACAGCACGCCCACCACGATCGCCACGAAGAAGTAGGCGACCTCCAGGAGCCGGGCCGAGGCCGTGATGTAGAAACCGGTCAGACCGTCCTGCACCGCCGCCACCAGCGCCCGCCCCGGAATCAGCGCGAACAGGCCACCCGTGATCACCGCCGACGGCCGCAGATCCGCGTGCAGCAGCGTCAGCAGCACCCCCATCGCGGCCGGCGGCATCGCCGCCACCAGGAACTGGTAGAACTCCGGCAGCCCCCGCCCCGCGCACAGCCACGCCAGCCGGTCGCCGAGCACCGCGCCCAGCGCCGCCACGAAGAACACCGTCGGCCCGCCGCCCAGCAGCACCGACGCCGCGCCCGCCAGCATCCCCGCCGCCGCCGTCAGCACCCACCCCGGATACGGATGCCGGTTCCGCCGGATCTCCGCGAGCCGCCGGTACGCCTCCTCCGGCGACACCTCGTGGTCCGGATCGTTGATGTCCGCCAGGAGCTGGTACACCGCCTCCAGGCGCGTGTAGTCCGTCCCCCGCCGCCGTACCGTGCGGTTCGCCGTCACCGGATCGTCCACCAGCGACGGCTGGTACGTCACCGACAACAGCGTGAACGTCACCGTCGGCTCGCACCGGTCCAGCCCGTACGAACGGCAGATCGCGAACATCGCCGCCTCGACGTCCTCCGCGCCCTCCCCGCCCGCCAGCAGCAGCTCACCGATACGCAGCGTCAGGTCCAGGACACGCGGCACCGACGGCCCCGCGTCGTCCTCCTTGCCCGCCGCCTCGGGCACCGGCCGCTCACCCACCGGCAGCCGCAGCATCGTGCGCATCCGGTCCTGCCACGGCGCGTTCTGCGGCAGCTTCACCAGCGGCACCCCGTACGCGGGCGTGAACGCCGGCGGCGAGCTCTTCGCCGAGTACGTCGACGGCGGCGCGAACGCCGACCCCTCCTGCTCCGCAGGCGGCTCCGGCGTCAGCCCCTCCGGCAGCGAGAACTCCGACGTCGGATGCTCCTCCTCCGGCGGGGCGGGCTGCTCCACCCCCGGCGGCGGCACAAAAGCGCTGCGCGCCTCGTCCGACTGGGGCTTCCGGTCCTCCGGAGCCTCTTCGGGACCCTCCGGCTCCGCCACCACTCTCTCCGCCTCATCCCCAGGGAATCGTGCATTCCAGTATGAGTGTGCGCCGGACGCGCGAAGGCGGCGCACCCCCCGAGGGGTGCACCGCCTTCACACAGTCTCCGCGGACAAGGGCCTCAGTGGGCGCCCTGCTCCTTGAAGCGCGCGTACGACTTCTCGATCTCCGCCTCGGCCTCGGCGCGGCCGACCCAGTCGGCGCCCTCGACCGACTTGCCCGGCTCCAGGTCCTTGTAGACCTCGAAGAAGTGCTGGATCTCCAGGCGGTCGAACTCCGCCACGTGGTGGATGTCCCGCAGGTGCTCCATGCGCGGGTCGGTGGCCGGGACGCACAGCAGCTTGTCGTCGCCGCCCGCCTCGTCCGTCATGCGGAACATGCCGATGGCGCGGCACTTGATGAGGCAGCCCGGGAACGTCGGCTCGTCCAGGATGACCAGCGCGTCCAGCGGGTCACCGTCCTCGCCGAGGGTGTTCTCGACGAAGCCGTAGTCCGTCGGGTAGGCCGTCGACGTGAACAGGCGACGGTCCAGGCGGATGCGACCCGTCTCGTGGTCGACCTCGTACTTGTTCCGCGACCCCTTCGGGATCTCGATGGTGACGTCGAACTCCACGGGTGGCTCCTCCTGAATCAACACAAGTGAATGCTCGCGACGACGCGCGGTGATTAAGTGTCCCTCACGCACGTGTGTGATCGCGAAAGGGGCTGGTCAGCAATGCCTGAACCGAGGACGTGGCGGCTCACGGCGGGCTCCGCCGTACTCGGTCTGGCACTGGCCGCCGCGGCGGTCACCGCGGCCGGGCCCTGGGACGGAGGCCAGCGTACGGCGGAACGGGCCCGCGCCGCCGCCCCCGCGGCGGGTGGCGCACATCACGCCCCGGCACCCGGCCCCGGCGCCCCCCGGCACCCGGCCCCCGCCCCCAGCGCCCCCGCCGTCCTCGCCGCCCTCGGCGCCGGGCAGGCTTCCGCCGGCGGCGACCGGGCACCCGCCGGGCCGGCGGAGCCCGCCGGGCCCGCACCCCGTCCGGCCGACCTCGCCGCCGCCCTCGTCCCCCTGATGGCCGATCCCGGTCTCGGCCCGCTGCGCACCGCCTCCGTGGTCGACACCGCCACCGGCGCCACGCTCTACGCCGAGGGCGCCACCACCCCCATGACCCCCGCCTCCACCGTCAAGATCGCCACCGTCACCGCCGCCCTCTCCGCCCTCGGCCCCGACCACCGCATCGCCACCACCGTCACCGCCCACCCCGACGGCCGCACGCTCACCCTCACCGGCGGCGGCGACCCCACCCTCGACGCCGCCCGCCTCGAAGCCCTCGCCACCACCGCCGCCCGCACCCTCACCGCACGCGGCCACACCTCCGTACGCCTCACCTACGACACGAGCCTCTACCAGGGCCCCACCCTCCACCCCATCGGCCGCGACAACGAGAACCTCGCCCCCGTCACCGCCCTCATGACCCGCGCCGGCCGCCTCGACGACAGCACCAGCGGCATCGCCCCCCGCTCCGCCGACCCCGCCCGCGACACCGCCACCGCCTTCGCCGGCCACCTCACCGCCGCCGGCATCCAGGTCACCGGCCTCCCCGCCCCCGGCCCCACGCCCCGGGCGGAACCCCTCGCCCGCACCCACTCCGCCCCCCTCTCCGAACTCGCCGAGCGCACGCTCACCCACAGCGACAACGACCTCGCCGAAGCCCTCGCCCGGCAGACCGCCCTCGCCCACCGGCAGCCCGCCAGCTTCCAGGGCGCCGAGAAGGCCGTCCACGACGAACTCGCCCGCCTCGGCCTCCCCCTCGCCGGCACCCGCTTCGCCGACGGCAGCGGCCTCGACCGCCGCGACCGCGTCACCGCCGCCCTCCTCACCGGCCTCCTCACCCGCGCGGCCGACCCCGCCCGCCCGGCCCTGCGCCCCGTCCTCACCGGCCTCCCCGTCGGCGGCTTCACCGGCACCCTCGCCACCCGCTACGACACCCCGCCCGCCACCGCCGGCGCCGGACTCGTCCGGGCCAAGACCGGCACGCTCCGCGGCGTGAACACCCTCGCCGGGACCGTCGCCACCCCCGGCGGCCGCCTCCTCGCCTTCGCCTTCCTCGCCGGCACCACCCCCTCCGCCGAACAGGCCCAGCCCGCCCTCGACCGCCTCTCCGCCGCCCTCACCCGCTGACCGGAGCACCCGGGCGGGCGCGAAGCCGCACCGAACCGGTACCGAACGCGCCCGGAGACCGTACGGTTGACGCATGACGAGCATCGGTGGCGCAGGCACATCAGGGATGGTCGACTGGAACCTCGCGGTCGCGACCGCGACGCGACTCGTACGGCCCGGACCCGAGGTCAGCCGCGAGGAGGCCCGCGAGGTCGTGGCCGAACTGCGCAGACACGCCAAGGCCTCCGAGCAGCACGTCCGCGCCTACACCCGGATGCTCCCCGAGGACTCCGACCACCAGGAGACCCCCGTCCTCGTCGTCGACCGCGCCGGCTGGATCAGGGCCAACGTCGCCGGCTTCCGCGAGCTCCTCACCCCCCTCCTCGGCAAGATGCAGGAACGCCGCTCCGGCACCCCCGGCAGCGCCGTCCTCGGCGCCGTCGGCGGCAAGGTCACCGGCGTCGAACTCGGCATGCTCCTGTCGTTCCTCGCCTCCCGCATCCTCGGCCAGTACGAGACCTTCGCCCCCGCCACCCGCGACCTCCCCGCGGGCCCCGACGGCGGCGGCCGCCTCCTCCTCGTCGCCCCCAACATCGTCCACGTCGAACGCGAGCTCGACGTCGACCCGCACGACTTCCGCCTCTGGGTCTGCCTCCACGAGGAGACCCACCGCACCCAGTTCACCGCCGTCCCCTGGCTCCGCGACCACCTCCAGGGCGAGATCCAGGCCTTCCTCTCCGCCACCGACGTCGACCCGGGCGCCGTGGTCGAACGCCTCCGCGAAGCCGCCCAGACCCTCGTCGGCGGGCGCCCCGAGGCCGAGGAGGGCGAACCGTCCCCCTCCTTCGTCGAACTCGTCCAGACCCCCGAACAGCGCGAGATCCTCGGCCGCCTCACCGCCGTCATGAGCCTCCTCGAAGGCCACGCCGACCACGTCATGGACGGCGTCGGCCCCGAGGTCGTCCCCTCCGTCGCCGAGATCCGCGAGAAGTTCCAGCAGCGCCGCGCCCGCGGTGCCTCCCGCCTCGACCTCGCCCTGCGCAAGCTCCTCGGCCTCGACGCCAAGCTCCGCCAGTACCGCGACGGCGAACGCTTCGTCCGCGCCGTCGTCGACGAGGTCGGCATGGACGGCTTCAACCGCGTCTGGACCTCGCCCAACACCCTCCCCACCAAGAGCGAGATCGCCACCCCCGCCGACTGGATCGCCCGGGTCCACCGCAGGGCGGACTCCTGAGACGCGTGCGGCACACGACACCAGAACAGCGTGAAACCCTCCACCAATCACCCGTCCGAGGGACCCTGAGCACGGGGTGAGGCGTGCAATGCTCGGGTAAGGGGCCGGGTTCTGTCACCATCGATGCACTCTGCGTGACCGAATTGAGTGACCGAACCCCCCTTCCCGACCGTTAACACTCCGACCGAGGCACCCCACCCCATTCACGAAGGGCACCGGACATGGGTCCCCATCCTGCGGTCGCGGCGATACGCCTGGCGGTCCGCCGCGTACTCCACGACGTCCTCACCGAACACACCCACCGCGCCACCGGCACCACCGGCCACCCCGCCGGCCCCGCCCCCGCGCACGACGGGACCCCCCTCGTCCTCGTCGCGTGCTCCGGCGGAGCCGACTCCATGGCCCTCGCCTCCGCCCTCGCCTTCGAGGCCCGCAAGCTCCCCCTGCGCGCCGGCGGCATCACCGTCGACCACGGCCTCCAGGAAGGCTCCGACGCCCGCGCCGCCGAGGTCGCCGACCGCATGACCGCGCTCGGCCTCACCCCCGCCGAGGCCGTCACCGTCACCGTCGGCCGCGAAGGCGGACCCGAAGCAGCCGCCCGCGACGCCCGCTACGCCGCCCTCGACGCCGCCGCCGAACGCCACGGAGCCACCGCCGTCCTCCTCGGCCACACCCGCGACGACCAGGCCGAGACCGTCCTCCTCGGCCTCGCCCGCGGCTCCGGCATCCGCTCCCTCTCCGGCATGGCCGCCGTCTCCGGCACCCACGGCCGCTACCGGCGCCCCTTCCTCCAGCTCGACCGGCAGACCGTCCGCAAGGCCTGCATCGCCCAGGAACTCGCCGTCTGGGACGACCCCCACAACACCGACCCCGCCTACACCCGCTCCCGGCTCCGCCACGAGGGCCTCCCCGCCCTCGAGAAGGCCCTCGGCAAGGGCGTCGTCGAAGCACTCGCCCGTACGGCCCAGCTCTCCCGCGACGACGCCGACGCCCTCGACACCTGGGCCGCCGACGCCGAGACCGCCGTACGCGACGAGGCGGGCGCCCT
>NZ_JAPSIW010000948.1 GCF_031178505.1 Streptomyces sp.
GCCCGAGGACGTGGCCGACGTGGTCGGCTTCCTCGCCTCCGACGCGGCCCGCTGGGTGACCGGCCAGAACATCGACGCGAGCGGCGGCTCCGGCCTCGGCCTCTGACCCACGGCCCCTCCCCTCCCCTCCCCCTTCCAAGGAGTCGACATGACGACCACCCGTCACACCCTGCTCGTCCTCGCCCACCCCCGTTCCGACTCGCTCACCGCCCAGGTCGCGGCCCGGGTGCGCGCCCGGCTCGACGAGGCCGGTCACACCGTCGACGTACTCGACCTGTACGCCGAGGGGTTCGACCCGGCCCTCCGGCCGGCCGACGAGCCGGACTGGGAGGACCGGGAGAAGGTCTACTCCCCCGTCGTCCGGGACCACATGGACCGGATGCTGACGGCCGACGACATCGTGGTCGTCTTCCCGGTGTGGTGGTTCTCGGTCCCCGCCATCCTCAAGGGCTGGATCGACCGGGTGTGGAACTACGGCTTCGCGTACGGGCGCAGCCGGCCGCGCCTGGCGGGCAAGCGGCTGCTGTGGCTGGGCCTGATGGGTGGGACGGCGGAGCAGATCGGCAGCATGGGCATGGAGACGGTGCTCGACACGACGCTGCGGGTCGGGCTCTCGGCCTGGTGCGGCATCCCGGACGCCACGGTCCACGTCCTGTACGGCACCGAACTCTCCTCGGTCTCCCCCGGCCTGCGGCCGGCGCGGGTGGCGGAGGTGCTCGCGGAGGCCGAGCGCGCCCTGGCCGCGAAGCTGGCCGAGACACCGGGAGGGGTGCTCGCACGATGAGCACGACGACACCATCCGTCCCCGTGGACGTTCCGCCCCGGGCGGGGGCGCGCGAGTGGCTCGGCCTGGCGGTGCTTCTGCTGCCGGTCACGCTGATGACGGCCGACCTCGGCGTGCTGTGGCTCGCCACCCCGTACCTCTCGGCCGACCTGCGGCCCAGCGGCGCCCAGCTGCTCTGGATCACCGACGTCTACGGCTTCCTGACGGCGGCGACGCTGGTGGTCATGGGGACGCTGGGGGACCGCTACGGCCGGCGGCGGCTGCTGACGGCGGGCTCGGCCGGGTTCCTGCTCGCCTCGCTCCTGGCCGCGTACGCGCCGAACGCGGGGACGCTCATCGTCGCCCGCGCCCTGCTCGGGGTGGCCGGAGCGGCCGTCCTGCCGTCGACGCTCGCCCTGATCAGCCACATGTTCGCGGACGCCCGGCAGCGCGCGACGGCCGTCGCGATGTGGGTGACGGCCCTCTCGGTGGGCCTGGCGATCGGTCCGGTGATCGGCGGGGTGCTGCTGGCCTCCTGGTGGTGGGGCTCGGTCTTCCTGATGGGTCTGCCGGTGATGCTGGTGGCGCTGGTCGCGGTTCCCTCACTGGTGCCGGAGTACCGTGACCCGCGTCCGGGGCGGCTCGACCCGGCGAGCGTCGTCCTCTTCCTGCTCGCGGTGCTTCCGCTGGTGTACGGGGTGAAGTCGCTCGCGGCGCACGGCCCGACGGGGGAGGCGGCGGGCGCCTTCGTCCTCGGCGCGGCGTTCTCGGTCCTCTTCGTCCGGCGGCAGAACCGCCTGGAGGCCCCGCTGCTCGACCTGCGCCTCTTCCGGAGCAGGTCCTTCACGGGCGCGCTGCTTGCCCTGCTGCTCGGGATGGCGGCGCTCAACGGGGTGGAGTACCTGGTTCCGCAGTACCTTCAGGCGGTCGCCGGGCTGTCGCCCCTGGAGGCGGGGCTGTGGCTGCTGCCGGGGGCGGCGGGCCTGATCACCGGCTCGCAGGTGACGCCCTGGGCGGCGCGGCGCGTCCGGCCCGCGTACGTCCTCGCCGGCGGGCTACTGGTGTCGCTCGCCGGGTACGCGGCGCTCGCCCTGGCCTCCGGGGTGGCCGTGGCCGCCCTGGGGCTTGCGGTGATCATGTTCGGCGTGGCGCCGATCAGCGTCCTGGGCACGGCGCTCGCGGTCGGCGCGGCCCCGCCGGAGAAGGCGGGCGCGGCGGCGGCGACCGGCCAGACCGCCTACGACCTGGGGCTCGCCCTCGGGATCGCGGTGACGGGCAGCGCGGCGGTCGCCGTCTACCGGGACGCGGTTCCGGCGGACGCGTCGGCGGCGGCCCGCGAGAGCGTGGGCGCGGCGGCCTCGGTGGCGGGGGACGGGGAGCTGCCGGCGGCGGTCCGGGAGGCGTTCACGACGGCACTGCAGGCGGCGTCCGCGCTGAGCGCGGCCTTCGCCCTGGTCACGGCCGCCCTGGTCCTGGTCCTG
>NZ_JAPSIW010000949.1 GCF_031178505.1 Streptomyces sp.
ACGACGGTGCCGACCAGCCAGTACGGCATGAACAGCGCGCCGCCCAGGATCAGATGCAGCCACCGCAGGCGGGCCCGCTGCCCGAACAGGAGGTCCACGCACCGCCTCACGCCTCGGCGCTCCGCCGCCGCAGGAGGACGGCCACGCACGCGGCGAACAGGAACCCGGTGATCATGTCGCCAGCGTAGGTCAGGCGGCTCAGCGCCGTGACCGCCGTGTCCGGACCGGTCTCCGGCAGCAGCGAGACCAGCGACATGTAGGCGCCCCAGCAGCCGGCCGCCGCCGAGGCGGTCCAGGCCACGGCGAGCGTGGAGCGCACCCGCCACCGGGCCGGGCGGCGCAGCACGAGGAGCAGGGTGGCCGTGACGGCGAGGACGAGGAAGGCGAGCCGCTGCGTCTCCAGGACGTGGAAGTCGGCGTCGCGTCCGGCGATCTGCGCCGGGGACAGCCCGGTGTCGGCGCCGCACAGCCACAGCAGGTGGACGCCCGCGGGGAACAGCGCGAGCAGCGCGCCGGCCGCGGCGGCGGCCCGGACCCCGGGCCCGCCGAGCCGGGCGGACAGGCCACCGAGCCGGCCGCGCCACACCCGGCCCCAGCGGTCCCTGGCGTACAGCGTGAACAGGGTGCCGAGGGCGATGCCCTGGAGGATGAACCCGCCGTGGACGACGGTGAACACCCAGGGCTTCAGGAATGGTTCGCTCGGCGCGGCGGCCCGCTCGTCGCCGGTGAGGACGGCCACGAGGAGCTGCGCGGGATAGCCGGTCATGATCGGGACGAGGAGGCCGGTCGCCGCCCACATCGGCGGCGTGAGCAGCCAGGCGGGCACCCGCCGGCCCCAGGCCTGGGTGAGCAGCAGGGCGAGGACCACCACGAGGACGTCGGCGGCCACGGTGACCGCGTTGACGGCGGCCAGCAGTCCCCTGTTCTCCAGGAGCACGCTCCCGGCCGGGATGCCGGTCTCGCCGCCGGCGATCCAGACGGCCTTGAGCGAGACGTACGGGACGCAGGCGGCGACCGCGAGCGCGCGCAGCGCCCGGCGGGCGGGGCCCGGGCGGGTGCCGGGGGAAGGGGCGGCGGGGGTGAGGGACTGGCTCGTCATGGCTCCACGCTCCCGCGCCGGGCCGGCCCGAACCTCCTGCTCGCCGGTGAACCGCCTCCGCCGGACGGGGGAGACGGCTCTGCGACCCCCAGGGGCGGCGGGCGCCTGCGGGTCAGAGGCGGCGGGTGGCGAGGGTCAGCCGGTCCCGGGCGTCGAACAGCGCGTCCTTGATCATCTGCTCGTGGGCGGGGGTGAGGCGCGCCACCGGCACCGAGCAGCTGATCGCGTCCCGCGCCGGGGTCCGGTAGGGGATCGCGACACCGAAGCAGCGCAGCCCCAGGGTGTTCTCCTCGCGGTCCACCGCGAAGCCCTGCTCACGGATGACGCCCAGCTCCTCGATGAGGCGCTCGCGGTCGGTGATCGTGTGCTCGGTCAGCGCGGGCAGGGTCTCCGGCAGCAGCTTGCGCACCTGCTCGTCGGTGTGGGTGGCGAGCAGCGCCTTGCCGAGCGAGGTCGAGTGCGCGGGGAGCCGGCGGCCGACGCGGGTGAACGGCCGCAGATAGTGCTGGGACTGACGGGTGGCCAGGTAGACCACGTTGGTGCCGTCGAGCCGGGCCAGGTGGATGGTCTCGGTGGTGTCGTCGGAGAGCCGGTCCAGGGTGGGGCGGGCGGCGGCCACCACCTCGTCGCCGTCGATGTACGAGGTGCCGACGAGCAGGGCGCGGACGCCGATGCCGTACCGGGTCCCGGTGGAGTCGGTCTCCACCCAGCCCAGCTCGACCAGCGTGCGCAACAGCATGTACAGGCTGGACTTGGGGTAGCCGACGGCCTCCTGGACGGCGGCGAGCGAGTGCATGCCGGGGCGGCCCGCGAAGTATTCGAGCAGCTCCACGGTCCGCACCGCGGACTTCACCTGTGCCCCACCCGCGTCGGCAGTCGCCATGACCCTCGCCCCTCTTCCGTTGTCCGTATAGAGTCCCGCACAGATGCGTTCATCTACGGGAACTGTGTTCAGAATAGCGAACAGGGGCGTAGTGGTGGCAGCAGAACCAGTGTGGAGTGTGGACCCCAGGACGGGGAAGCCGCGCGAACAAGTCGCCGTCGAGGCCACGGCGGGGGACGTCGACCGGGCCGTACGCGCCGCCCACGGCGTCCGCGACAGCCTGGCCGACCGGGCCGTACGGGCCGTCCTCCTGCG
>NZ_JAPSIW010000230.1 GCF_031178505.1 Streptomyces sp.
CGTCGTCCTTGCCGTCCGCTGTCGCGGCGTCCACGGCGACACCGCTCGCCTCGTCGAAGTGCCACCGCCCGATGGGGCCCTCACCGGCCGCCACCAGGAAGTCGACGACGCTCTGTGCGCCCCAGCGGCCGACGTCGTCCTTCGCCCGGACGTACACGCTGTAGGTGCCGGAACGTTCCGGCGTGATCTTCTGCGTGACCGAAGCGCCCTTGAGCTCACTCGACCAGGCGTCGTCCGAGGACAACTTGTACTGGTAGGAGACGTTGTTCGCATCCCCGGTCGCGGCGGCGAAAGACAGGGTCGCCGACTGGTTGGGACCGCCGCCCGGAACGCATGCGGTAGCCGTGCACGCACTGTACGGTTCCCCGACCGTGACCTTGGGCGCCTTGGGCGCGGTGGAGTCGACCTTGAAGTAGCACCAGCCCGAGGTACTGCTCGACAGATGGCTCTTGCCGGCGTTGTAGAACGAGTGCGTCCAGGCCTGGTAGCGGTACAGCTTGCCGTCTGTCAGCGCCGACCACGTGAGGGTGACAGACTTGCCGTCCCCTATGTAGCCGGATGAGGGACGTACCGACCCGTTGCCGGGGCTGGTGTCCGACCACGTGCCGTCCGCGTTCTTGTGATCGAGGTCGAAGTAGACCCGCAGCTGGGCCTCCTTCTCGCCCCCGGCCTTCGTCTGGGCGTACGCCCGAAGTGTCGGGGTCGGGTCCGAGACGACCGCTGGGTCAGCTTCCGCCCGCTCGCACACGGGACCAGAGCCGGTCATCAGCGCGATGCCGGTCGGCTTGTCCGGGAGCCCCACGAAGTCCACTGCGAGTACCGCGTCGTTGCGGAACCGCTTCCACGCCGAGGTGTCCGACTCGTCGTGGGCCCGGATCTCGAGTGTGAGCCGGGAGAATTTACCCGCCGCGAAGTTCTGCACGGTCGGGGTGAGGTTCTCGTTGGTCTCCTCCGGATTGTCGTTGAACTCGATCGGCGCGTCGGGCGAGTCCGGGTCGCACAGTGAGCCACGGCCGGCAGACACGTACCGGTCGCCCATCCAGTCCAGTTCCTTGGGCCGTGAAGACCAGGTGGTGGAGGAGGAGATGTTGTTCGTGCGGACCAGGTCCACCCAGCGAGGGCTGCACTGGAACGCCCACGGCTCAGTCACCCGGAACGTGGCGTCCAGGACCTTCTTGCCCTTCAAGCTGGCCGGCGAGAACTCGAAGTACAGCCGCTGCACGTACCCCGGCCCGCAGTAGTAGCCGCTCCAGGAGCCGCACTTGCCAGCTCCCTTACCAAGGTTGTCGCTGCCGTTGCCCCAGCCGTAGGACTCGTAGCCGTCGCTGCGCAGCAGCGTCCGCTCGGACTCACCCCAGGTGATGGTGGGATCGATGAACAGAGGAAAGGCCGACGCGTCCGTGTCGGCCAGCATCTGCGCGTCCGGCACAACCGTCAGGGCGTCTTCGTGTACCTGGACGTCCATGCGGGCGACCGTGTCGCCCTGCCCCGGCTCCAGCCCCGTCCCCGAGGCCGTACTCTCCGCCGGATCCGCCGGCTCGGGCTGCTCCGCCTCCACCCGCAGGAGCTGCGTCTTCGGCTCCGGAGCGCCCTGGCCCGCCGAGTCCCACATCTGCGCCGGCGGCGCCTTGAACACGGCCTGTCCGTCGTCGTCCAGCGCGGCCAAGTTGCCGGCGGCGCCCTCCACCACGTCCAGACCGTCAGATTCCAGGCCGAAGGTGAGCTTCTTCAGCTCTTCGCTCCCTGCCGCCTCGGGCGTCTTCACCACCAGCACCTGCTGAAAGCTCTCGACCGTCACGGTCACCTTCAGGTCGACACCCGGCAGCACCTCGGGGTACAGGGCGCTGGAGCCGTCCAGCTCAGGCTCGGGCAGAGGTCCTGGCCAGTCCAGTTCCAGCCATCGGCCCCGCTCGTCGATCCGCGCCAGCGGCGCGTCTCCGCCACCGGAGAAGGACATGTCCACGGAGGCCGCCTTCGGCCCCACCGAACCGTCGGACCGCATCTCCAGCGTGGGATCAGGCGCCTGCCAGCCGCCACCGGGCTTCGCCACCCGCACCGGCACCGACGACTCCTCCAGCGTGAACGTCGAACCATCCGGGTTGGCGAACACCGTGGTCCGCTCCCCCCTCTCTGTGGTCACCTCCACCCGCTGGCCGGACTCCTGCGCCGCCTGAAGGGCCTTCTGCCCCTCCGTCAACGGCACACCGGCCGCATCGTCACCGACCGCGGAGGCCATCGGGCCGGGCACGAAAGCCGCGACCACCGCCGCACACACGGCCGCGGTCATACCCGCAACGGCCCTGCTGTCACGTCTTCTGCCAGGCCTCCCAGCCCGGGCCTTCGGCGAGGGCAGCACTTCTCGCCCGCCTCGCAACCGAGTCCACATCCCTGCCACACCCCGCCCACACGATTCACAAAGTAGCCAGGAGTAACTAACGCCTCACCAGAGCGCCAGGTCAACAGGCAGGAAACGGACATCAACACGTCAAGTTCCGGAAGGCCACGTGAGGAAACCAACGTTTGAGCAGGGTTGTACGCCCCACGATCACACTTGCGCATCCATACCGAAACGCCGAGATCATCGACGTCGCACCTGGCTACTCAACCGGCCCGTCCAGGCGCAGGAGGTCGGACCCGAGCAGGTGGGCGGGCCAAACGCTGCTGAAGCCGCTCGCAAGCCAGCCGTTCGCCCTCCCACACCGCCAGCTCGCCGTTTATGCGGGCAACCAGGCATGTCTCAGCGACGGTCTTCCTCCAAGAGGCGGTGTGCAAGTGTGGAGCAGGTCTGCCCGGTGCAGCACCCGCCCGTCGAAGCCGAGCCGTCCGGCGCGTGGGGTGGAAGCGTGGCCGGCGCACCCAGATACTGTTCACCCCGTTGGTGCACTACGCGGCGCCGGTGCGGGTCGGGAGCGAGGCTGAGCACATTGAGCTGCCGTTCGTCCTCAAGGCCGGCTCCACGGTGTCGCTGCCGCTCATCGGGCTGGAGTGCCCAACCGGATAGGCCGGCAGCTTCGGGTCTCCCTGCACCTGGGCACCGGCCGCATCCTCCGGGCCAACGTCCACGACGCCGACACGAGCTGCGGCAGCACCCGACTGGTGAAGAAGCAGTGTTCTGACCCTGCACTATTCGATTGCTCTGCACAGGCACTGCTCAGAGCCGGGGCCGGCTCCGACCTCGGCAGATCCACGCTTCAAGGCCGGAAGATCAACTCGATGAGCAGTGCGCCGATCAGCGCCCAGGCACCGAGTCCCAGCACCCATATCAGCTCGGTAAGCGCGCCAATGAGCCTTTTCCAACCTCAGGTTGAGGCGTGACGAAGGGTGGGGATCGTCTTCACGATGGCGGTGACTCGGTTGGTGCTACAGCGGAGTTTCCGCCGGGGGCGCCAGCCCTTCAGGGCGGCCATGGCTTGCTCGCATGGCGGCGCCGACCCGGTTGGGAGCTACAGGGGAGCTGCGCACCGGCCGGTGAGCGGTCGGTGCGGGCTCGGTCTACCGGTTCGCGGCTTCGCGAGTGGCGCTCCGGTGCGTGCGGCTGACCGCGCGGCCCACCGTATTGCGCACTGCGAGGCCCGGCCGGGTGCGGGGCACCATGAGCCTGGAGAGCGGACCGACGCGTCGCTGCCGTGGGCCTACCTCGCGGCGGAGACGGGACTCGTAGACGGCGAAGGCGCGGGCGTGGTCACCGGGTTGGGCGGCGAGCTCTTCCGCGAGGGCGTACGCGCCCGCCATCGCCATGCTGGACCCGTCGCCCAGCAGGGCTGTCGCCGCCGCCGCGTCCCCGAGCAGGACGACCCGTCCGCGGGACCACGAGGGCATCCGGAGGGTGGTCAGGGGGTCGAAGAACGGGGCCGGGTGGTCGAGGAAGGCCGCCACGAGTTCCGGTGCCCGCCACCCCACGCCGGCGTAGGCGTCGGCCACGGTCTGCTTGTGAAGGGCAATGTTCTTGCGGTCGTGGGGCGCCAGCCGTGCGGCCCGGAAGGTGAAGATCGCAAGCGGAGTGGTCCGCGAGGGATGGACGACCAGCATCCGGTTCGGCACAGTCAGCATCGTCATCTCACTCGGGTCCTCGACGGCGTCGGGTTTCAGCGGCACGGTCGCGCCGTACAGGCCCAGGTCGCTCGCGAACTGCCGCTCGGGTCCGAATACCAGGCGCCGTACGGTGGAGTGCATCCCGTCGGCACCGACTACCAGGTCGAAGCGCCGTGGCGCGGACCTACGGAAGGTGACGTCCACCCCGCCTTCGTCCTGGTCGAGAGCGGTGACCGTGTCGTCGAACAAGAACTCGGCCTCGGTCTGCGCCGACCGGTGGAGCACCTCGGACAGGTCGGCTCGGGTCACCTCGACCGTCGGCGCCTTGTCCGAGGTGAGCGGGAGCTGCAGGATTCGCCTGCCGCCGGGGTCGAGCAGGGTCAGTGACCGATTGCGGGTGGCGAGCCCGCGCAGCTGCGGGAGGATGCCCATGCGGTCGGCGACCGGGATCGCGGGCCCCTTCACGACGACCGCGCTGCCACCGGAGCGCAGCTGCCGGGCATGTTCGACGACCGTTGGCCGGTAGCCGTTCCGGGAGAGCCAATATGCGAGCGCGGGCCCTGCGATTCCGGCACCGACTATCAGCACCTCGGGCTTCTTCATGACGATGACCTCTCGGAGTGTCGAGGATGACCAGCTCCCCGGCGAGTGCCGGGGCCGGCTCTCAGAGCGCGGCGGGACGGGCAGCGCAACCGGAACCAAGGTACGAAAAATTTCGTACCTCAGTGGAGCACATTCTTCAGGTACGATGCAAGTCGTACCTGAAGGAGGTGCCGCGTGGCCGGGAAAAACCTGGTCGGCCCGGAGGCCGATGCGCTCGATCTGGGGACGGTGTTTCGCGCCCTCGCCGACGAGCACCGTCGTTCGGTGATGACGGAGTTGGCCGCCGACCGCAGCGACAGCGAGCGGGGCTGCAACTCGTTCAATCTTCCGATCTCGAAGCAGACCCAGACCCACCACTTCCGAGTCCTGCGCGAGGCAGGTCTCATCGACGAGATCGACTACGGCAACCGCAAGGGCATCCGACTACGACGCGCGGACATCGACAAGAGATTTCCCGGGCTGCTCACGCTCCTGGGCGCAGAGTCCCCGGGCGGTACTGCTCCTCGCTGAGCACAGCTGAGCACGCCGGAGGGGAGTCCGGGTTGAGCCGCGAGCTCGGCCGAATCCAGCCCGCGCCCGGCTCGCAAGTAGCTGGACACGACGCGGGCACAAATGGGATCGGTGTCGCTTCGACCACTGGCTTCGTTGATCTCTAAGGGCTGTCCCGTAAAGATCCAACTCGCCGCTTCCAGTCTGGACCGCTGCCGATGAACCTGAGGCAGCGCGTCGGCATGCAGCCCTAAGGGTTCGTCGGGATCACCGGTGCGGGCAGGTCTAGAGCACGGCCGAGGGCGGAGGCGACCGGGCCGGCGTAAGCGGGCAGGTGCCGAGCGGCCCAGACAGCGGCCAGCTGGAGGAAGTCGATCAGATCTTGCTCTGCGCCGGCGAGCAGGCGACGCAGGTCCGTAACGGGTACCGCCATCGCCGGGCTGTTGTCGTGCTCGGCGTCGACGGTCAACCGGACGACTTCGCCGTCACGTTCGGCGAGCGGAGATGGGTCGTGACCGAAGGAGGCCCAGCCGGTGCCGTCGACGACCTCAAGCCAGTCGCGCCTCTCGTCCAGCCCATTGCAGCAGCCCGGCAACAACGTTGTGCCGCTTGCGGTGTCTGTGATCTGCAGGCCACCGGATGCGAAAAGGTCGTCCATGGTGAGCAGTCCATGCAGGAAGCTCCCGAGTGGGTCGGCGGGCCGGGGTGGGCGACCGTCGTCCTCGGGATCGATGTCGTTGCATTCGGCGATGCGCATTACCGCCGTGCCGACCTCGGCGGGATCGAGTGCGCCGCTGAGTGGCAGGAAGCCGTACGGTGCGGACTTGGCGACTGGCCAGAGGGTGAAGTCGTCGGAGGCGTAGACCTCCAGGACGGGCTGCAGAACGATCACCCGGGAAGTCTGCAGCATGTCTGCTGCCCGGCGTTCACGAGTGGGTCCGGCCTGCCGCGATCAAGACCGCTGGAGATCTTTTGCCGGCGCCGCAGTGATCCTTCCCCGGATAGACTCGCCGAATGTCGCTGACGCGTTTGGCCACCGTAGACGTGAGCGTGGCACTCGATCTCGCGGGTACGGAGCCCGACGTGTTCGACGTAGGCAGGTCCACGGTCGCGGTCGGGGCTGCGGCTGTTGTGATCATCGGGGATGCAGCAGACGATCCGGCAGCAGGCGGTGTGTGGAACGACCAGGAGTTCCGTCTACGAGGTCTTACGCCTGCAGTAGCCGCATCCAGGCTCACTGGTCGAGAGTCGCTCGCAGGATTGGAACCGGATCTGGACCGGCCGGTGCACTTGTTCGTTCGGGTCGACGGTCTAGCCGTCTACATTGGCCCTGTCCGCCACTCACGAAGCACCTGGACCAACGGCGAACTCAATAGTTGCCACCTGCGCATCGAGCCGCCATTGAGTCGGGAATTGCTCGACACGGTTCGGCCGCCAACCGCTGTACCCCTCTCGCCCGGCCTGGACTGGCTCGGCAGTGTCCGCACGGACCCCGGCCGGGCCTTGGAATCCTTCGTCACCGGCTGGTTTCCCGCCCAACCTGAAACCCGACCCACCGACATCGCGATACCCGGCTCCGTCCCTTATGCCTTGGCAGACTTCTACCGTCTCGCCGAGAAGCGTCCGGCCATCCTCGGAGGCCAGAACTTCATCCAACCGCTCACCAGGCTCTCGACCGACATCCGCGGCGAGCGTCTGGTCGTCGCAACCGAGAATCAGGGCTGCTGGGACTGGTCCATCCCGTGGCAGCTCGACGCTGCCAGCACCGATCCGGACGTCTGGCTGACCGAGGACGACGCGCCGGCCCGCGAGGAGGAGCCGCTGAGCCGGTTCCTCCTGCAGTTCTCGTTGTATGAGGCTTCGATGACTGCCCCGTACCAGGCATTCCTCCGCAATCTGCCCGAGCAGCTGCTGTCAGAGCTGGAAGCCTGCCTGCATCGCGTACCGCTACGGCCGTTCCTGGCGCCCATCGGTCCGACGAACTTCCTCGTCGCACCGGGCCTGGTCGCTCATATCTCGCCCGAGCTGAACAGCAGCAATGAGTCCGACGTCTGGATCGGCGCCCTGCATCGCAGCGCGCTGCGGCCGCTTTCCCGACTCCAGCTGCCATGGCGGCGATTCGATGGTTGAGTCAGAGGTTCCTGACAGCGTAGTGATCGCGACCATGCTCCTCATCGACCATCGACATAGATCCGCTACGCAGTCAAGGCGAGGTTGTGGAGGCGAGCGATGCCGAGCATGGCGTGGTGAACGCCGTCGGCCTTCAGACGGCAGTCACGGAGGACCTTCCAGCTCTTCATGCGGGCGAAGGCGTGCTCGATACGGGCGCGGACCTTGCGGTGGGAAGCGTTGTGCTCTTCCTTCCACGCCGGTAGCTCGGTCTGGCCACGTTCTCGGCGGTGCGGGATGACCAGGCCGGTGCCGCGGTAGCCGCCGTCTGCGATCACGGTGGTGTTGCCGACCAAGCTCTTGGCTCCGGACAGTTCCCACGCCTTGCAGTCGTTGTGGTTGCCGGGCAACGGCTGGCCGACCACCACGACGTGCCGGGTGTCGGCGTCGATGACGACCTGATGGTTGGTGGAGTAGCGGTAGTTCTTCGACCGCTCGGCAATGGTGTGGTCGCGAGTGGGGACCAAGGTGCCGTCCACGATGAGGACGGTGCTCTTGCGGAATCGCCTGCGGGGCTTGAGCGCGAGCAGGGGGCCGAGGTGGCTGACAATGCGGTTGGCTGCGGACTTCGAGACGCCGAACAGTGGGGCGAGCTGCCGCAACGTCAAGTTGGTACGCCAGTAGACCGTGACCAGCAGCACCCGATCCTCCAGCGGCAGGCTCCACGGCCGGCCTCTGCGAACCGGGTCAGCCCCCTCATGCCGCAGCTGTGCCACCAACGTGCCGAAGGAGCGGGGGCTCAACCCGGTGAACGGGGCTATCCAGGACGGCTGCGACGCCGTGATCACACCAGCCACGACGGGAGCCTCACACGGTTCACGCCGGGGCTGGTGTGTTGATCACTTGCTGGACAGGCGGAGGTCGCCGGACCAGGTCTCACACCGGACACGGCCGGAGTCGAAGGTGATCTCCAGTGCGATCCGCCCGCTGTCCGGGACACTCTCCTCGCTGACTGCCAGCACCATCTCGCCGAGGTGATCCGCGAACGGGGTCCCGCCGCTGATTGGCGCCACCTCGATGCGGCCGGACTCCGCCATGTCGTATCCCGCGAAGGGAGCCGATGCCTCCACGATCAGGCACCAGCCCGAACCGGTCGTGATGCGCGTGGCAACCGCTTCGCTGTCGATCAGTCACACGTCCAGCGGGCCGGACGGAGCCTCTGAGTCGTACAGGTGCCACGAGGCGACCACTTGCTCAAGACGGCGCCCGACCAGGTAGTCAGGACGCACACCGACCCCGCGCAACGGGCACTCGCTCACCCTCTTCGACTCCACGCGTCGACCGTACCGTCAGGCAAACCCCCAGCTCACGTCCTTATACGGGACAGCCCTTAGCCTTGTCTGCATGGAGCTTGGCCGAACGCCAGCAGCGCGGACCGCGACGGGGGCGAATGGGCGGGACCCCACGCGACAGCCGTCATTTGCGAAGTCGTGAACGGTACTCGCCCGGGGCCGTGCCTCGGGCACGTTTGAAGGCGCGGCTGAAAGCGTGCGGAGAGCCATATCCGACCGCGCCGGAGATCGACTCGACCGGCTCATCGGTATCGCGGAGCCTGACGGACGCCAGGTCGATGCGCCACTGCGTCAGGTACGCACCCGGCGTCTGTCCGAGGGCGGACCGGAAACGCCTGGACAGCGTCGCCCGGGAGACGCTCGTCGCGGCGGCCAGGGTCTCTGTGGTCCAGGGGTGTCCCGGTTGGGCGTGG
>NZ_JAPSIW010000231.1 GCF_031178505.1 Streptomyces sp.
CCCGGAGGTGACGGAGGGCGTGCTGCACGTCTCCGCGATGGCGGCCTCGTGCGACGACGACCCCGCCAACGAGTACCCGGCCTGCCACGTCCACCAGCAGGACTGGGGCGTCCCGGTGAGGATCACCGACGGCGGGGCCTCCCGGCTGCCGCTGATCCTCGCGGGCATGGACGCGTCCTAGCCGAGCGCGTCGGCGTCGGCGTTGAGCTCGCCGTAAGGGTCGTCCTCGTCGTCTTTGCCGATCCCGCCGGATGCCGTCCTGCGGCGCAGATTCTCGACGTCCGCCTGGATGCCCACGAGCAGCTCGACCAGCTCGTCGAGCGTCCCGGACGGCACGGGCGGCGTGTGGACACCGACCTCCGCCTCCAGCGGGAGGATCCGGTCCAGGACGTCCCTGGTGGCCTGCACGTGGTGCCTCAGGTGCCTGGTGAGCTCCGCCGCGCGCTGGCTGGGGGGCAGGGAGGGCGAGGAGTCCCGGGGTCCGGGCACCACATGGGGCAGCTCGCCGGGCACCTCCCCGGTGAGGGGGACGGCGGGGTCGGTGACGGTTCCGCCCGCCTCCCCGCTGTCCGTCGCCGCCTCCCCCGGGGTTGCGGTGCCGTCTTCGGTGCTCGGGGCGGCTGCCGCGGCCGTCCGGGAGGCTTCCTCGGCTTCCGCGAGGCTCCTCGCCCGGTCCGGGTCGGACGCCGCGACGACGTCCCACTCGTAGAGCATGACGGGCACACCGTCCGCGGTCCGCGCGATCCCGTCCTCCGCCGCCAGGTCCACCTTGAAGTACACGTACGGCTTGTCGGTCTCAGCGGGGTTCTTGCCGGTGAGGCTCTGCTTGGCGACCGCGTTCAGCGGAAGGTCGTCGCCCCGGAAGGTGTTGGCCGCCATCGCCAGGAGGCGGAGCCCCAGCTCGTTGCCCTGGCGCGACAGTCCCTCGATCACCTTGTGGGTGTCGAGGCGGAACGGGACGCCTCCCTTCTCCTTCGGGGCGTTGAGGGAGGAACCGACGTTCCGGGTGAGGAGCTTGTCCGCGATCAGCGCCACGCCGCCGGCGACTGCGAGGGTGCAGCGGGCGTCGATGTCGCCGCTCATCGCCGGCTCCACCAGGGTCGTGAAGTCGTCCGTGACCTTGGGGCTCCACCCCCCGACGACCGCGGGCGTCAGCACGCCGCCGTTGCTCCAGGCGTTCCGCGCGGTGGGGGTGACCAGCCGCTTCCGGGTCCGCCACGGCAGGTCGATCACCGGGCCCAGCAGCCCGGCGAAGCCCTTCACCTGCATCCGCTGGTCGCCCTTGAGGACCTTGGCCTGCTCCTTCAGCGCCTGGAACAGCTCGGGCTTGGTGAGGGCACTCAGGAGGTAGACGGCGCGCCAGAGGGCGGTGGCCGGCGGGGTGTCCTCGCCGCCCACCACGCGCGGGAGGTCCGTCACGGGGATGCGGCCGACGGCGAGGCCGTAGACCTCCTGAAGTTCGGCGGTGCTCCAGCGGGGGTCGCCGCTCTGGACGATCCGCTTGAGCGCGCGGGTGATCACCTCCACGTTCTGAGCGGCGGTCTCCCACTGCTTGAACTCGACGTGGATGGAGGCGAGTACGGAGCGGATGGCGTCGTCGAAGAGGTCATCCGCCGAGAGCAGCCGCTTGGTGTGCGCGTCGATCCCGACGGCGATCTGGGCCGGTACGGTGAACGACTGGAAGATCTGGGCGGCGCGGGCCGCGGGCACCTGCTTGTGGATCTCCTCGGCGAACTCCGCGCGGAGCTCCTCCCGCCCCTTCCGCCGGGACGCGGCCAGCCGCTGTTCCAGACCGGGACCCTTGCCGCGCTCCGACGCGGCGGTGGCCCCACCGAGCAGCGCCTGCCGGGCCAGATCCGCGGCCGCGGCGGCATCCGACCGGGGACCGGCGAGCACGGACCACGCACTGGCCAGCCGTGTGATGCCGTCCCGTACGACGAGGGCGTGGATCGGTTCCGTGCCGTCCTCGAAGGTGATCCGTACGGGGTGGGTGATCAGGTTGCGGGTGACCGACCGGGTCACGATCGAGGTGGCGTAGCTGTTCTTCGCCAGCGTGCCGTAGATGGTCTGCCATACGTGGTTCGACAGGTGGTCGAGGTCGGCGTAGTGGTACTCGACGCCGGCGCTCGGCAGGCCGTCCTGGGTGATGCCCTGCACCTGGGGATCGGGGACCTCCAGGACCTCCATGCCGGTGCGGGGCTGGATGCCGGGGAAGAGTTCGCTCATCAGGACGCGGGTCACCGCGGAGTAGAGCGTGGCGCCCTCGACGTTCTCGACCATGAGGACGCCCTGGAGGTCCTGGCCCGTCGGCCGCAGCTGTACGGCGAGGGCGCCCGGCTGGGTGACGGCGGTTGCTATGGCGGTCAAAGCCCCCTCCGGCATGCGGATGCCCGGGTTCTGACGTGCGGCCTCGATGACGGTCTGCTGCTGCTCGTCGGTGGGCTCGGCGGGCAGTGTGCGGGCGATGTTGGAGACCTGGATCGTCTCAGCGCCCCATTCGATGTCGAGGGTGAGCGGCTGGCCGGATTCTGTGCTCAAGAGACAACCTCCGTAGCGAGAAAAGGAGTTGGTGGAGAAGGTGCACGCGCCCGGGTGGAACGGCCCCGGACGCGCCAAGGGGGCGGCGAGTCACGAGGACTCGCCGCCCCGGGGGTCACGGCGTGAAGGGACTGGGGTTCTTGCCGCCGGGCGGCGGCCCCGGGAGGTCCGGAGGGAGGGGGCCGTCGCCCGGACGGGCGAGGAAGCGGTGGTTCAGGGTGGTGAGGAGGCGCGCGACCTCCAGGGGGCGCCGCGCTTCCGCCTCGGGGAAGGGGAGATCCGCGAGCGGGGGGCAGTCGACCGACAGCGGGGCGGGCGGCCCGCTGGAGGTGAGGTGGTACCAGGCCGGCCCCCGCGGTGTCTGGATGAGAGCAAGCGCCGCCCTCTGCTCGGAGGTAAACCTGCTGGTCAGCCATGTCAACGCGTAGTTGACGCCCTGCTCGGGGTGTGCCTTCATCGCCCGGAGGGTGGTGACGTCCAGAGGGCATATGCCGGTGGCGAGACGGAACAGGGCGCGACGGCGGGCCAGGGTGTTCGCGCGCCAACTGTTCAGCAGGGGCCCGCGAAGGGTCTTCTTCTGCTGGACCAGCTCGTCATTGAACGCGTTCAGGCTGTCCGGACGGGTCGTCAGGAGAGAGATTGTCATCCCGCTTCGATCGTGCGAGAGCCCGGCGTAGGCGAGTGTTAAAGGTCCGGGAGGCTCGTCCGGCTGACCCGTGGCGCTCATGGGTTGCTCCTTGCTTCGTCGCATGACTATGGCTCGTACCAACTCGGCCGCGTCCGGCTGGCGTTGGGGAGAACGTAGCGGATGCTTGAGCGGCTGCGCATAGGTATTGCGGAACCGGCGACAGCGGGACGGCCGCGGCGCGAGGAGGTCTTCCTTGCGTCACGGCCGTCTTTGCCCTGATGGGAGGCGTGTGTCTGTGTCAACTGATCCTGACGTCTAGTCGATCAGTGCGACAATCGGCGTAGGAGATTCACAGAAGGTGGCGTTTTGCGTTCGGGTTCTGCTCGAAAACCTGAGGAACGGGGTTCATGCCCAGCTTGTCCAGCTGTGCGACAGCGGCACTGACGTTGGTGATCTCGCCGAGAACGCTGTCCTTCTGAATGACCCACACGTATGCGGTCTCCGACGTAGGGAGAGTGCGGGGGATGGTGGTGAGCCCGAGTCGGTCGAGCTCCTCGGAGATCTGGGCGCACAGATCGGCGCTCAGCCGGGCGCGGTCCTTCGCCGCGCGTTGCTTCAGAAAGCCCATGCCGACGCGCTTGATGCCGTGGTCGACTTCCACGGCATGACGAATAAGAGTGAGGTCCACAACTAAGCAATCTACTCAGTTAATTATCGAGTAGCAAGGGACGGGCCCTGCTCCGTTGGTCGGAGCGGGCCCGGAGCCGGTGAAGGCGCAGGTCAGCCCTCCAGGAAGGCGACGAGCGCGTTGGCGAGGAGGTAGGGGTCCTCGGCGCCGCAGAGTTCGCGGGCGCTGTGCATGGAGAGGATGGCGACGCCGATGTCGACGGTGGTGATGCCGTGGCGGGCGGCGGTGATCGGGCCGATGGTGGTGCCGCAGGGCATGTCGTTGTTGGAGACGAACGACTGCCAGGGGACGCCGGCCTTCTCGCAGGCGGCGGCGAAGACGGCGCGGCCGCTGCCGTCGGTGGCGTAGCGCTGGTTGACGTTGACCTTGAGGATCGGGCCGCCGTTGACGCGCGGGTGGTGCGTCGGGTCGTGGCGCTCCGCGTAGTTGGGGTGGACGGCGTGGCCGGTGTCGGAGGAGAGGCAGATCGTGCCGGCGAAGGCGCGGGCGCGGTCCTCGTACTGGCCGCCGCGGGCGTAGACGGAGCGTTCGAGGACGGTGCCGAGGAGGGGGCCCTGGGCGCCGGTGTCGGCCTCGGAACCGTTCTCCTCGTGGTCGAAGGCGGCGAGGACCGGGATGTACGGGAGGTCGTCGCGTCCGGCGAGGGAGGCGAGCGCGGCGGCGGCGGCGTGGACGGAGAGCAGGTTGTCCATGCGCGGGCCGGCGAGGAGTTCGCGGTCGCGGCCGAGATAGGCGGGGGCTTCGAGCGCGTGGACCATGAGGTCCCAGCCGGTGACGTCCTCGGCGTCGAGGCCGGCGTCGGCGGCGACGTGCGCGACGAGGTCGCCCTCGTGGACGTCGCCGAGGCCCCAGATGGGCTGCATGTGCCGCTGCCGGTCCAGCTTGAGGCCGTCGTTGGCGCCGCGGTCGAGGTGGATGGCGAGCTGCGGGACGCGCAGAAGCGGGGTGTCGATGTTCACGAGGTGGTGGCTGCCGTCGCGGAGCGTGAGGCGGCCGGCGAGCCCGAGGTCGCGGTCGAGCCAGGTGTTGAGGAGGGTGCCGCCGTAGATCTCGACGGCGACCTGGCGCCAGCCGTGGGCGCCGAGGTCGGGCTGGGGCTTGACGCGCAGGTTGGGGGAGTCGGTGTGGGCGCCGACGATCCGGTACGGGGTGTGCGGGGCGGCGCCCTCGGGCACGTACCAGGCGATGATCGCGCCGCCGCGGGTCACGTACTTCCCCCCGCTCGTCCCGTCCCAGGCCTCGGTCTCCTCGACCCTGCGGAATCCGGCCTTCTCCAGCCGTTCGGCGGTGTTCGCGACCGCGTGGTACGGCGACGGGGAGGCCGCGAGGAAGGACATGAGGTCATCGGTGTGGCCGCGGTCGAAGGGGCCGGCCGCCGGGCGGGAAGCTGCGCTGCTCATGGGTTCACCTTACGATCCCGACCTGCGGACACCGGCCCCCCGGGGACGGGAACGGCGGTGCCCGGCAGGCCTCGTGGGGGTCTTCCGCGGGTGGGCCGCCGCGGGCGCCGGGGGGCGGTGCGGGGCGCCCCGGGAAAGCGGAACGGCCCGCCCCCCTCCCCGGGGACGAGCCGTTCCTGTATGGACGAGAGGCGTTGCTAGAACGCGGACTCGTCCAGGTCCATGAGGGAGCCGTCGACGGCCTCGGCGAGGGCGCGCTCGGTGGAGACGCCGGGCAGGACGTTGGCGGCGAAGAACTTCGCGGCGGCGATCTTGCCCTGGTAGAAGGCGACGTCCTTGCCGGAGGCGCCGTTGGCGAGCTTCTCGGCGGCGACGGCGGCACCGCGCAGCAGCAGGTATCCGACGACGACGTCACCGGAGGCCATGAGCAGGCGGGTGGTGTTGAGGCCGACCTTGTAGATGTTCTTGACGTCCTCGCCGGTGGCGGTGAGGTCGGTCAGCATGGCGCCGACGATGCCTTCGAGGTCGACGGCGGCCTTGGCGAGGGCGTCGCGGGCGCCGGCGAGCTCGTCGCCGCCGGTGCCGACGGCGAGGAACTTCTTGATCTCCTCGGCCAGCGCGTTCAGGGAGGCGCCCTGGTCGCGGACGATCTTGCGGAAGAAGAAGTCCTGGCCCTGGATGGCCGTGGTGCCCTCGTACAGGGTGTCGATCTTCGCGTCGCGGATGTACTGCTCGATCGGGTACTCCTGCAGGAAGCCGGAGCCGCCGAACGTCTGGAGCGACTGCGCGAGCTGCTCGTAGCCCTTCTCGGAGCCGTAGCCCTTGACGATCGGGAGGAGCAGGTCGTTGAGGCCGTGCAGCGCCTTGGTGTCCTCGCCGGCGGCTTCCTTGATCGCGATCTCGTCCTGGATCGTGGCCGTGTAGAGGACGAGGGAGCGCATGCCCTCGGCGTACGCCTTCTGCGTCATCAGCGAGCGGCGCACGTCGGGGTGGTGCGTGATGGTGACCTTGGGGGCGGTCTTGTCCATGAAGTTCGCCAGGTCGGTGCCCTGGACGCGCTCCTTGGCGTACTCCAGGGCGTTGAGGTAGCCCGTGGAGAGGGTGGAGATCGCCTTCGTGCCGACCATCATGCGGGCGAACTCGATGATGAGGAACATCTGGCGGATGCCGTCGTGCTTGTCGCCGATGAGCCAGCCCTTGGCGGGGTGCTTGTCGCCGAAGGTCATCTCGCACGTGTTGGAGGCCTTGAGGCCCATCTTGTGCTCGACGTTGGTGGCGTAGACGCCGTTGCGGGCGCCGAGCTCGCCGGTCTCCCAGTCGAACTCGTACTTCGGGACGAGGAAGAGGGAGAGGCCCTTGGTGCCGGGGCCGGCGCCCTCGGGGCGGGCGAGGACGTAGTGGAGGATGTTCTCCTCCATGTCGTGCTCACCGGAGGTGATGAAGCGCTTGACGCCCTCGATGTGCCAGGAGCCGTCCTCCTGCTGGACGGCCTTGGTGCGGCCGGCGCCGACGTCCGAGCCCGCGTCGGGCTCGGTGAGGACCATGGTGGAGCCCCAGCGGCGCTCGACGGCGATCTTGGCGACCTTCTTCTGCGCCTCGTTGCCCTCGGTGTAGAGGATGCCGGCGAAGGCCGGGCCGGAGGAGTACATCCAGACGGCCGGGTTCGCGCCGAGCAGCAGCTCCGCGTAGGCCCAGATCAGGGAGCGCGGGGAGACGGTGCCGCCGATCTCCTCGGGGATGCCCAGGCGCCAGTACTCGGACTCCATGAAGGCGTTGTACGACTTCTTGAAGGAGGCCGGGACGGGGGCGGTGTTGGTCTCCGGGTCGAAGACCGGCGGGTTGCGGTCGGCGTCGGCGAAGGACTCCGCGAGCTCGTTCTCGGCCAGGCGGCGGATCTCGTCGAGGATGCTCTTGGCGGTCTCGACGTCCATCTCCTCGAACGGACCGGTGCCGTACACCTTGTCGCGGCCGAGGACCTCGAAGAGGTTGAACTCGATGTCGCGGAGATTCGACTTGTAGTGCCCCATGGCGACGGCTCCGTAAGGCTCGGGGAGGTGGATGTCTCGCGTGCGCGTTCTCGTGACACGGCGTACTACCGGTGAGTAGCCCACGTTCTCTACGATGATGCTACCCACCGGTAATAAGGGCAACCCCTGATCCGGACATGTGATGCGGGACGCACGCGAAGGGCCCGGGACGGCGCGTCCCGGGCCCTTCGCGTGCGGCCGCGGAGCGGCTCAGTAGTGCTTGACCTTCTGGCCCTCCGGGACCTCGTAGCAGCCGGAGATCACGTCAATGATCAGCGAGGGCGGGTTGGTGTCCCCGCCGCTGTTCTTTCGCCAGAAGCTGATGTGGACACCGAACTTCCGCTCGTCGTGGTCGGCGGTGAGCTCGAGGTTCTTGGAGGGGCTGGAGTCGGGACCGTACTTCACGATCTTCCAGCCCCGCTTGGGGAGCTCCGTCTTCAGCCGCTCCATGGCCCCGGCCAGCTCCTCGTCGGAACCGGCCGTGAGGCTCCAGGGGTGCTTCATCGCGTAGAACCGCTCGGTGTCCTTGCCCTCGCACGACATGACCCCCGCGCCGCCCTTGGACGGGGTGCCCTTGACCCCGATCAGGTCGTAGATCTCGCTCGACACCCTCTTGGTCTCTGTGTTGACCTCCTCCTGGTCGCGGACGCCGACCACCTTCGTTCCGTTGGACTCGTCCATGCTGCATCCCGTGAGTGTGAGAAGTGCCGCCGCCACCGCCAGGGCGCCGGCTCGGGGCCTATTCATCGTGCTTCACCTTGCCGTATTGACCGGCCACAACCGCTGCCTGATTGTTCAGGCTCTCGCTGTCCCGCTTCCAGTAGTCGCTGTGGCCCTCGGTGTCCGTGGACATCTGGTTGGCTCCGAACACCTCGTCGCTGGGGATGAGGAAGACGCCGCCGCCGAGCCGCCACTGGCTGCCGCCGTGACCCCACCGGCCGATGTCCGGTACGGCGTCGCCGTCCGCCTCCTGGTTCCACACGTGCCCCTTCGGCACGTCCAGCTCCTCCGCCGAGCCCACCAGGACGCCCGGGCTGCCGGCCACGATCATGTCGTCGGCGCGCAGATGCCCGTCACGGGCCGCGGCGCCGAGAAGGGTCGTGCCGTACGAGTGGCCGATGGCGGTCGTATGGCTCTTGTCGGGGCCGCCCTGGGCGACCTCAAGGCCCTCCATGAACTTGTTGTAGGCCGGCGCCCCGTCGGTCGCGTAGTGCTCGAAGGGGGCGTCCTTCACGATGTCCTGCGGGGCGTCGTACCCCAGCCAGGTGATCGTCGAGACGGAGTCGTCGCCGGGCAGGCGGTCCGTGGAGCGCCAGAGGTCGACCATGCGGTCGATGTTCCCGCCGATGCTGCCGAGGTTCGAGGTCGTGCCGGGCACGTACACCGCCGTGTGCTTGGCGGTGTCCGGATTGCCGTTGGCGATGATCGCCCTGCCGTTGCCCTCCGAGGAGAAACCCAGCAGATAGGCCTCGGGCAGCCCCTCCTTGCCCGTCTGCGCGAAGCGCGCCTCGATGGCGTTCATGCCCTTCAGTGAACTGTCGAGGTGGGCGTAGCGGTCGCCGTACTGCTTGTCCCACTGCAGGAAGGCCGGGTTCTTGATGACCGCCGGGTACTGCCCACTGGGATTCTGGATGTACTCCTGCGGCGGCTTCGGAATGGCGTTGAAGTCCAGCTGGGCCTGCGCCCGGGTCTCCGCCAGCACCATGCGGTTGGC
>NZ_JAPSIW010000950.1 GCF_031178505.1 Streptomyces sp.
GGCCCGTCCGGGGCGCACCCCGGACGGGCCCCGCGGGGTGGTCGGAAGCACCCCTCGGGAGCAGGTAGTATTTTCTTCGTCAGCAGGCGCCGCTAGCTCAGTTGGTTAGAGCAGCTGACTCTTAATCAGCGGGTCCGGGGTTCGAGTCCCTGGCGGCGCACCGACGGAAGAAGCCCCTCGCGGAAGCGGGGGGCTTCTTCGTGTCACGGGTACGGTGCCGGGGTCCGGCTCCCGGCCGGTTCACGCCCGCAGGTAGGTGAGGACGGCGAGGACCCGGCGGTGGGTGTCCTCGGCCGGGGGCAGGTGCAGCTTGGCCAGGATGTTGCCGATGTGCTTGCCGACGGCCGCCTCGGTCACCACCAGGCGCCGGGCGATCTCCGCGTTGGAGTGCCCCTCGGCGACCAGCCCCAGGACTTCGCGCTCGCGCGGGGTCAGCGCCTCCAGCGGATCGCGATGCCGGCGCAGCAGCTGCCGTACGACCTCCGGGTCGACGACCGTGCCCCCGGCGGCGACCCGGGCGAGGGCCTCCACGAACTCCTCGACCTGTCCCACCCGGTCCTTCAGGAGGTAGCCGACGCCGGTGCCCTCACCGGTGTCGAGGAGGTCGGCGGCGTAGCTGCGCTGCACGTACTGGCTGAGGACGAGGACCGGCAGCGCGGGCCGCTCGGCGCGCAGGGCGACCGCCGCGCGCAGCCCCTCGTCCTGGAAGCCCGGCGGCATCCGTACGTCGGTCACCACGATGTCCGGGTCGTGCGCGGCGACGGCCTCGCGCAGGGCGTCGGCGTCCCCGACCGCGGCGACGACCTCGTGGCCGAACCGGGCGAGGAGCCCGATCAGTCCCTCCCGGAGGAGGACACCGTCCTCGGCGAGGACGACGCGCAGGGGACGGTCGGGCACGGGATCTCCGCTCGTAGCAGGGTCGGCCCGCCGGGCGGGCTGGTGATCGTCAGTGTGCCATCGAGGACGGCGAGCCGGTCCGCGAGCCCGGTGAGCCCTGAGCCGCGGGCCGGGTCGGCGCCGCCGCGGCCGTCGTCCTCGACCTCCAGGCGCAGCGTCCCGCCGAGGAGACGGGCGGTGAGCCGGGCCCGGGTGGCGCCGCTGTGGCGGGCGACGTTGGCGAGGGCCTCGCAGCCGGCGAAGTACCCGGCGCTCTCCACGGCCTCCGGCAGCCGGGGCAGATCCAGGTCGGTGCCGACCGGAACGGCGGAGCGGTCGGCGGCGTCGGCGAGGGCCGCGCCGAGCCCGTAGTCGGTGAGGACCTGCGGCCGGATGCCGTGGATCAGCTCGCGCAGCTCCGCCAGGACCTGTCCGGCCTGCTCGTGGGCGCGGGCGAGCTGGTCGGCGAGCGGGCCGGCCGGGGCGTCGAGCCGGGCGAGCCCGAGGGTCATGGTGAGGGCGACGAGACGCTGCTGCGCCCCGTCGTGGAGGTCGCGCTCGATGCGGCGGCGCTCGGCCTCGAAGGCGTCGACGAGCCGGGCCCGGGAGGCGATGACCTCCCCGATCGCACCCTCCGGGGCGGACGCGCGGGGGGCGAGCAGGACCCGGGCGAGGGCGGCGCGGGCCCCGGCGACCGCGCCGAGCGGGTAGGTGAGGAGCGCCAGGAGGACGGCGCCGAGGGCGGCCGCGACGAAGGCCTCCGGGTAGGAGGTGACCAGGTAGACCTTGACGACCTTGGTCTCGTGGCCGTCGGCGGCCAGCTGGAGCGGGGTGGTGAGGAGGACGGCGGGCAGGCCGAGCCCGACGGCGAGCGCGAGGAGGTCCAGCGGCCACAGGACGGTGGCGAGGAGCAGGGCGTACGCGAGCTCCCGCCAGGTGGCCCGCTCCCCCGCCCGCCGCCGCAGCCAGGCGGCGAGGCCGGGCGCTTCCGGCAGCCGGTGCGGGTCGCGGACGGGCGCGAGCTCGGCGAGCCGCAGGCGCCGGCGCTCCAGGGCACCGACGGCGACACCGGCGAGCAGCAGGAAGGGCAGGCCCACCAGGAGCAGCGAGCCGAGGACGAGCACGGCGAGCACCAGACAGGCGGCGGCCCCGACGAGCGCTCCGCTCCCGAGATAGGCGGCGGCCCGCCAGGGCCACGGCCCGAGGAGGTAGCGGGGCCGGGTGATCGCCTGCCAGAGGGTACGGATCTCCATGGGCGCCCACGCTAGGCGGCGGCGGGAGGCGGGGGCCATGGGCGTGGGGGGTGGAAGGAGGGTGGGCCTGGCCCTACCGAAGGGTGGGGCTCGGGGTGCGGGGAG
>NZ_JAPSIW010000951.1 GCF_031178505.1 Streptomyces sp.
CGATGTCCGGGTGCGGCGCCCCGGGGCGGCGAGACCAGGACGGCGCGCGTTCGTCTCCTGCCGGGCCGACATGCCCCGGCCTCAGTCGCGCACATCGTCGTGAACACCCGGCCCCCCAGGGGGCCGGGTCTACCCTGGCGGCCATGAACAGCGTCGAGCAGGCTCCCACGGCAACCCGTCACCCCGACCGGCTCAGGCCGCGGGCCGACGACGACCTGGAGGCGTGCGTACGGGTCCTCGCCGAGGTCCACCGGGCCGACGGGTACCCGGTGGACTGGCCCGCGCGCCCCGGCGACTGGCTGGCACCCGCC
This sequence comes from Streptomyces sp., assembly GCF_031178505.1. Classification (GTDB taxonomy): domain Bacteria; phylum Actinomycetota; class Actinomycetes; order Streptomycetales; family Streptomycetaceae; genus Streptomyces; species Streptomyces gulbargensis. The sequence goes on from NZ_JAPSIW010000951.1 coordinate 312, forward strand.
GCCGCGCTGGGGGCGTGGGTCGCGGAACGCGACGGCGCGGTGGCCGGGCACGTGGCTCTGGCCGCCGCCGGGGCCGGCGACCTCGCCCCCGTGCTGTGGAGCGGGCGGAGCGGCACGCCGGCGGCGGCGACAGCGGTCGTCGGCCGGCTGTTCGTCGCCCCCTGGGCCAGGGGCGGCGGGCTCGGCGCCCTCCTGCTGGGCCGGGCCGTGGAGGAGGCGCGGGACCGCGGTCTCCATCCGGTGCTCGACGTCGTGGCCTCCGACACCGCCGCGACGGCTCTCTACGAGCGGCTCGGCTGGTGCCGGCTGGCCACGGTCGACCAGCGCTGGGGCCCCTCACGGGAGGTGTCCGTCCACTGTTACGCGGCGCCGCTCCCCACGCCGTCGGAGCCGCCGTCCTCGGGAAGCGCGGTCAGACGCTTGTAGAAGTGGACGTCCTCCGCGCCGCCGGGGATGCCGAGGGTGCGGCCGGTCTCGACGTATCCGTGGCGCCGGTAGAAGTCGGGGGCCTGGAAGGTGAACGAGGAGACGGTCGCCCGGTCGCAGCCGCGCCGCCGGGCCTCCTCCTCGGCGGCGCGCAGGAGCCGGCTGCCCCAGCCGTCGCGGCGGCTGTCCTCGCGGATCCACAGCATCTCGATGCCGAGCAGCCCGCCCCACGTCCAGGCGGTCAGACCGCCGATCACCTCGCCGGACTCGTCGACGGCCTTCACCGACAGCTCGCCCTGGTCCTCGGGCGTGGTGCCGGTCGCCGGGAAGTTGAAGGCGTCGAGACCCTTGTCGAGGACCGCCTGGAGCTCGGGGTCACCGTGGCCGACCGACAGACGCGGGTCGTCATGATCATGCTTCATGGGGCCCGATTCTGGCACAGCCGTTCGGGCGCTGGCGGGTGCCCGGCGGCGCCCGAACCCGGGTCCCAGGCGCCCGTGTACGGCCCGGCCCGGGGCCGGCGCGCCCGGCCGCAGCGCGCGGAACGACAGTGCGGTCCGCCGGACGTGTCCCTTCCGGCCCCTTCCCGCCTCACCGGCCCCGGCCGGGTGAGCGGCCGGTGGGCCGCGACGCCGGTGAGGAGGAGCCCTGCGAGAGGGGCGGTCAGGGGCGCGGCCGGGCGGCACGTGCGCGGCGCCGGGCCAGGCACGGGGAAAGCCGGTACGGGGAGCCGGGCGGGCTCGGTACGGGGAGCCAGCACGGGGGCCCGGCACGGGGCAGCGAGGCCCACGGCGGCCCCGAGGGCGAGTTGGCCCCGGGGGCGCGAGCCGGGCCCCGGGTGAGTTCGCGGGCGTACGGCAAGCGCGGGCCGACGACGGTGACCGGGCGGCGTTCTCTCCGGCCCCCGCGGACACGGCGGCGGCCGCTCAGGATTCCCGGTTCTCGACCCACTGCCAGAAGTCGACCATCATCCGCTCGTAACGGATGCCGAACTCGAGCGCCTCGCGCTGCCCGCGCGCCAGCATCTCCCCCACGGACGCGGCGAGTTCCTCGTACTCGCCGAGGGTGCGCCGGTGCTCCTCGATCTGGACCGGGGCGTGGACGCGCGGGCTCGCCCCGAACCACAGCTTGAGGATGCCCCGCTCACGTGCCTCGACAGGGACGAAGGCGGGGTCCGCGAGCCAGCCCCGCAGAGCGGCCACACCGTCCTCGGTCAGCCTCATGAGACGCCGGTTCCGGCCCCCGGCCTGCCGGACCTCCGAGAGAAGCCCGGCCGCCAGGAGCCGGTCGCACTGGGCGTACACCTGGGCGTGCGGCATCGACCAGAAGGGCGCCACCGTACGCGCGGCCTCGACCTTCACGTCGTACGGGCTGGCCTCGCCCAGCTGGTCGATGATGCCGAGCACGAGGAAGGAGGGCGTGGTCAACCGGACTTCAGACATACGGCGACGGTATCGCGGCGCCCTCCGACGGAGGCCTTCGGTGATCGACTCCC
>NZ_JAPSIW010000232.1 GCF_031178505.1 Streptomyces sp.
ATGCTGTTCCTTCCTGCGGGGAGACCCGGCGGTGCCGGGCCGTGAGAGGCCTGTGCGCGGGGCCGTCGTACGGCTCCGGGCGCGGGCCGGAGAGCGGGGCAGGCCCCCGGCGTCGTACGGGCGGACGGGGGCCACCGGGCGGCTCGCCGGCCTCGGGCACCCCGCCGGACGGGCGGACACGGGCGGAAGTCCCGCGCCGGCGCCGCTCCCGGGCGGGAACGGCGCCGGCGCGCGGGCAGGCCGTCAGCCGGCGGCCGCGGCCGCCCGTACCGCCGCGCAGATCCGGGCCAGGTCCTCGTCGTCCGTCACGTACGGCGGCATCGTGTAGATCAGGTCGCGGAACGGGCGCAGCCACACGCCCTCCCGCACCGCCGCCCGGGTCGCCGCGGCCATGTCGACCTCGTGGTCGAGCTGGACGACGCCGATCGCGCCGAGCACCCGCACCTCGCGTACGCCCGGCAGTTCCGCGGCGGCGGCCAGCCCCGCACGGAGCCCGGCCTCGATCCGCTTCACCTCGACCGTCCAGTCCCGCGAGAGCAGCAGGTCGATGGAGGCGCAGGCCACCGCGGACGCCAGCGGGTTGCCCATGAACGTCGGACCGTGCGCCAGCACCGGCACCTCGCCCCGCGAGATCCCGTCGGCCACCCGGCTCGTGCACAGCGTCGCCGCCATCGACAGATAACCGCCGGTCAGCGCCTTGCCCAGGCACATCACATCGGGGGAGACGGCCGCCTGGTCCGCCGCGAACAGGGTGCCCGTCCGGCCGAAGCCGGTCGCGATCTCGTCGAAGACCAGCAGTACGTCGTGCTCGTCGCAGGCCTCGCGCAGCACCCGCAGGTAGCCCGGGTCGTGAAAACGCATCCCGCCCGCGCCCTGCACGACCGGCTCCACGATCACGGCGGCCAGCTCGTCCGCGTGCCGGGCGATCTCCGTCCGCAGCAGCTCGGCGTACGACTCCTCGTACGCGGCCGGCGGCGCGTCCACGAACACCTGCCGCTGGAGGACGCCGGTCCACAGCTCGTGCATGCCGCCGCGCGGGTCGCACACCGACATCGGCTGCCAGGTGTCCCCGTGGTAGCCGCCACGCCAGGTGAGCAGCCGCTGCTTGCCGGGGCGCCCGAGCGAGCGCCAGTACTGGAGGCACATCTTGGCCGCGACCTCGACGGCGACCGAGCCCGAGTCGCTGAGGAAGACGTGCCGCAGCGGCTCCGGGGTGATCTCCACGAGCCGGGCGGCGAGCCGGACGGCCGGTTCATGGGTGAGCCCGCCGAACATGACGTGGCTCATGCGGTCCAGCTGCCCGCGCGCCGCCTCGTTGAGCACCGGGTGGTTGTAGCCGTGCACGGCCGACCACCACGAGGACATGCCGTCGATCAACTCCGCGTGCCCCTCGGCCGGTTCGGCGAGGGTGAGGCGCACCCCGGACGCGGACGCGACGACCAGCGGATCGGTGCGGCCCGGCATGGGGCCGTACGGATGCCAGACGTGCGCCCGGTCCAGGGCGATCAGTTCGTCGGTGCGCATCGTGACCTTCAGGCGTTCGGGGCCAGGTCCGTGCCGGCGCCCCGGCGGCGTACCGCGACGAGGTCCGTGCGGGCCTCCGTGACCGCCGGAGCCTCCGGGACCGTGTGCCCGCCGCAGGGGCCGCAGCCGCCGCCCTCCCCGGCGTGCGAGCCGCAGCCGGCCGCGGCGTGCGAACCGCAGCCGGCCGGCGCCGCGGCGGCCGCCTCGACGGCGTCCGCCCGGTGCCGCGGCAGGGTCGGCGTGTCCGTGCCCTCCACGACGAAGCCCGCGTCGGCGATCATCTCCAGGTCGGCCTTGCCGGCCTGGCCCTCGCTCGTCAGGTAGTCACCGAGGAAGATCGAGTTCGCGATGTTCAGGGCCAGCGGCTGCATCGAGCGCAGGTGCACCTCGCGGCCGCCCGCGATGCGGACCTCGACGTCCGGGCAGACGAACCGCACCATCGCGAGGATCCGCAGACAGCGCTGCGGGGTGAGGTTCCACTCCTTGGCCAGCGGCGTGCCCTCGAAGGGGATGAGGAAGTTGACCGGGACCGAGTCCGAGCCCAGCTCGCGCAGCGCGTACACCACGTCGACCAGGTCCTCGTCCGTCTCGCCCATGCCCGCGATCAGGCCGGAGCAGGCCGAGAGGCCGGCGGCGTGCGCCTTCTGCACGGTGTCCACCCGGTCCGCGTAGGTGTGGGTGGTGGTGATCTCCCCGTAGGTGCCCTCGGAGGTGTTCAGGTTGTGGTTGTACGCGTCGGCGCCGGCCTCCCGCAGCCGCTCCGCCTGGCCGTCGGAGAGCAGACCGAGACAGGCGCAGACCTCGACGCCCTCGTTCTGCTCCTTGATCGCCTCGATGGTCCTCCCGACCCGCTCGACGTCACGGTCCGTCGGCCCGCGCCCGCTCGCCACCAGGCAGACCCGCTTGGCGCCGCCCGCCACACCGGCCGCGGCCGCCTGGGACGCCTCGTCGGGCTTCAGCCAGGTGTACTTGAGGATCTCGGCCTTGGAGCCCAGCCGCTGCGAACAGTACGAGCAGTCCTCGGGGCAGAGGCCCGACTTCAGGTTGACCAGGTAGTTGAGCTTCACCCGCCGCCCGAACCACTGGCGGCGCACCTTGCCGGCCGCGGCCACCACATCGAGCAGTTCGTCGTCGGAGGTCGCCAGGACGGCGAGCGCTTCTTCACGGGTCGGCAGCTCGCGCCGCAGCCCCTTCTCCACCAGCGTGTTCAGCAGGTCCATAACCGCTGATCCTCGCCTACGGCGCACCCCGCGGCCAAGGAGGATCCGAACAAACGACGCCGTTCGAGGTGTGTGTATGACCACATCCCGGCCCCGCCGTCCTGCGGCTATGGTCTGTCCGCTGCCTACAAAAGGAACGTCGCATGCCACAGGCCGACGAGACGCGGGCCGCGGGCCCGCGCCGTACCGCGTTCGACTGGACCGAGGCCGAGGCGCGACGCCGCGCACAGGCGGGCCTCGTCCGTACGCTGCGGCCCCGCGAGGCGGTGACGGACCTCCTCGACCTGGCGGGCAACGACTACCTCGGGCTGACCCGCCACCCGGAGGTCACCGCGGCCGCCGCCGACGCCGCCCGCCGCTGGGGCGCCGGCTCCACCGGCTCCCGGCTCGTCACCGGCACCACCGCCCTCCACACCCGCCTGGAGCGCGAACTCGCCGCCTTCTGCGGCTTCGAGGCGGCCCTCGTCTTCTCCTCCGGATACACCGCCAACCTGGCCGCGCTCACCGCGCTCGGCGGCCGGGACTCGCTCGTCGTCTCCGACGCCGCCAACCACGCCTCGATCGTGGACGGCTGCCGGCTCGCCCGCGCGGAGACGGCCGTGGTCCCGCACGCCGACCCCGAGGCCGTACGGAAGACCCTGGAGGCGCATGCCGGGCGGCGGGCCCTCGTCGTCAGCGACTCCGTCTTCTCCGTCGACGGCGACAAGGCCCCGCTCACCGCGCTCGCCGAGGCCTGCCGGGCCCACGGCGCCGGACTCGTCGTGGACGACGCCCACGGCTTCGGCGTGCTCGGCGACGGCGGCCGGGGCGCGCTCCACGAGGCGGGACTCGCCGGGGACGCGGACGTGGTGGCCACCCTCACCCTCTCCAAGTCCCTCGGCAGCCAGGGCGGCGCCGTCCTCGGCCCCGCGCGGGTGATCGAGCACCTGGTGAACGCGGCCCGCACCTTCATCTTCGACACCGGGCTCGCGCCGGCCGCCACGGCGGGAGCGCTCGCGGCGCTCCGGCTGATCGAGGCCACCCCCCGGCTCGCGGAACAGGCCCGTACCGTCGCCGCCACCCTGCACCGCCGGCTCACCGGGGCGGGGCTGACCGCCGCCCGGCCGGACGCGGCGGTCGTCTCCGTCCGCGCGCCCTCCCCGGAGGCGGCGCTGCGCTGGGCCGCCGACTGCCGTGAACTCGGCCTGGGGGTGGGCTGCTTCCGGCCGCCGTCCGTTCCGGACGGCATCTCGCGGCTGCGGCTCACCGCCCGCGCCGACCTGTCCGCCGCCGACGTCGAGCGCGCGGTCGGCACCGTTCTGCGGACGGCCCCGGAAGGGGCCTGAACCGTTCGGCCTCCCCGAGGGGGCCGGGGTTACGGCAGGTCATGGCGGTTCACCGCTTCGAGCGACAGATGGGCCCCTCTCCCGGGAGAACGCCGCCCGGGGCGGTGGGATCGGTGGCACTCTGGCGCGGAAGCGCGATCCGGGGCGGCCGGCCGCCCCGGCGGGAAAGGGACAGCGTCGCCATGACCGATCACCTGGAAGCATCCGTCACGCTGCCGAGCGAACCCGCCTCGGTGCCCAGGGCCCGGCGCCATGCCGTGGAGGTCCTGGCGGCGTGGGGCCTGGACGGGGCGACGGAGGCGGTGGACGCGATCCGGCTGATCGTCTCCGAGCTGGCGACCAACGCCGTGCAGCACACCTTCGGGCTGTCGCCGACCTTCACCGTGGGCCTCCGCCTCGAACGAGAGGAGCGGCTGGTCGTCGGCGTCACCGACAGCCACCCGCGCCGGCCGCGCCGCCTGCCGGCCGCCGTCCAGCAGGACAACGGCCGGGGCATGGGCATCATCCGCGTCCTCGCGGCGGAGGCCGGCGGCCGCCTCTCCGTGACCCCGACCGCCGACGGCGGCAAGACGGTCGCGATCACCATGCCGTGGACGGCGGCCCCGGTACCGGCCTGAGGGTGCGGGGCAGGGCGTACGCGCGCCCGGGGCCGGGCGCTGCCCTTCGGTCCCACCGGCCGGTGCGGCGACCGTGGGCGTCGCCCGGGGCCGTGTCCGGCCGGGGAACCTGTCCGGGGTCCCGAGGGCCGGCATCAGGGCCGTGCCGACGCGTCAGGACTCGTCCGGTCAGTGCTCGTGCTCCGGTCCGGCGGCCGCGGTGGGCCCACCGGCCGGTGCGGCGCATTCGGTCGTGCGCTCGGCCCTACGGGCCGGGAACCCGCGTGCCGCCCGGCGGGCCGGGGAAGCCCGTCCGGCACCTGAGGACCGGCCTCAGGGGCCGGATCGCCGACGCTTCAGGCCCCGCGCGATCGGCGCCGGCGCCTTCGGACTCGTCCGAGCCGCGTCCGTCCGCCGCCGTGCCCGGGGGCCCGCCGTTGACCCCGCCGGCCGGCGGGCCCCCGTCCTCGGCGGCGCACCCCCCGGGCGACGGGGGCCACCGGGGGGTGACCACCGTCCGCTCGCCGACCACGGTCTTCCGGCCGGGTCCCGCCCGACTGCCTCGTGGGGCCGGCGCCGGCCCCGAACCCCGGCTGCCTGTACGCCCGGGCGGGGACGGGCCGCCCGGGCGGGACGGCGGCCGGAGGCGGAGCCGGGTCAGCGGACCCGGCCGTAGAGGACCTTCGAGGTCCAGATCTTGTCGAGCTTCACCCAGGAGCCCGTCTTGGGGGAGTGCCAGATCTTGCCGCTCCCGGCGTAGATGCCCACGTGGTAGACCCTTCCACCCGAGTGGAAGAAGACCAGGTCCCCCTTCTGCCGGCTGGAGGCGGAGATGTGCCGGGTCTTGTTGTACTGCTGCTGCGCGGTGCGGGGCAGCGTCTTGCCCGCCTGCTTGTAGGCGTAGAGCGTCAGTCCTGAGCAGTCGAACCGGTTCGGTCCGACGGCCCCGTACTTGTAGGGCGCCCCCTTCTTGGCCACCGCGACGCTCAGTGCCTTGCTCGCGTGCGCCGTGGCCGCCTGGGCCTCCGGCGCCGCACCCGGCGCGGCGAGCGTGCCGCCGACGGCGGCGAGGGTGAGAGCCGAGACGGCTCCGGCCCGGGACAGCAGGGACGGGACATGCATCTGCGCAGTCATGCGCAACCCTTCGTCAGCCGCCTGTGAAGGATGACCTGTCGGGTTCGGGCAGGCGAAGATGCCCGGCCGCGGCTGCGGCTTCACCCCGAGGGCCGGTCGCGTCGCGGTATGCGGCGCGCACGTCCCGTACTGCTCGGGTCCTCCACTCCTGCCGATCCACTCCTGTCGACCAGGCGTCCGGGACAGCGGCAGGACTCGGCGTCCGCCCGGACCGCCCCGCCGCGGTGGCGGGGGCTTGTCGTCGTCAGGGATCTTGACCCACGACAGGGCCGAAAACCGAGCGGAAACGACGATTTGTGAGGCTCCTCACGACTGATCCATACGGGTGGACAAGCGGGTTTCGTGATCGTCGTAGGTTTGGCCAACGGGCCCCGCACCAGGGGTGGAACGCCCCATTCCGCCAGATGCGTACACCCGTTGTGCAAGTCACCCCCTCCTCATGTCGATACGTCGACTACGCCGAACGAGGGAGCATTTCCATGGTTCGCGTGGGCCGTCCGGGGCTCGACACGACACGCGGGAATGTCAACTGACGGGTCGCCGGGGCAGAGTGACGCGGTCCGCCCGGCGCTCTCCGTCCAGCACGCGCAGGGCCTCCGACAGGGTGCCCGCGTGCACCTCGCTCTCGCCCCGGATGTGCATGAGCGTCAGGGCCTCGCGGAGCGCCCGCGCCCGGCCCACCAGGGCCTGCGCGGCGCGCAGGGCGCTGTAGGTGTGCGTCCCCCGGGACGGGTTGATCCGCCCGAGGAGGTCCACGACTTCGAGGTACGCGTCGATGAACTCGCCTTCCGCGCGGGTCAGCGCGGGCAGCGGCGGCAGCTCGGGGACCACGGCCGCCTCACCTGCCGGATCCGCCGGCGGAGCCCGGCCGGGTCGTCAGGACGTGGTCCACCAGTCCGTAGGCCAGCGCCGCCGGCGCGTCGAGGACGGTGGGCCGGTCGAGGTCGGCGTCGATCCGCTCACGGGGCTGCCCGGTGTGACCGGCGAGCAGGCCGGCCATCAGGGCCCGCAGCCGCAGGAGTTCGCGGGCGTGGAGGTCGAGATCGCCGAGCTGCCCCCGCAACGGCTCGTCGAGGGACGGCTGCTGGAGGGTGACGCGGGCGCCGGGCAGCATCATCCGCTTGCCGGGCGCGCCGGCCGCGAGGAGCACCGCCGCGGCGGCCGTGGCCTGTCCCAGGCAGGTCGTCTCGACGTCGCTAGCCAGCGACCCCATGGTGTCGTGGATCGCGGTCATGGCGTCGAGGTCGCCGCCGGGGCTGTTGATGTACAGCGCGATGTCCCGACCCGGTGCCTGGTGGTCGAGGAGGAGGAGCTGCGCGATGACGTCCCCCGCCGCCGTCTCGTCCACGGCTGTGCCGAGGAAGACGATCCGGGCGTCGAGGAGCTTGGAGTACGGATCGAGGGTGCGGCTCCCGTGGCCGGTCCGCTCCGTGAACTCGGGAAGGACGTGACGTGCGTCCATGACTGACACCTCCATGTAAAAAATGTACAGGACGTACAGACCGTAAGATGAGGAGCATGACCTACGAGATCCCGGTGACGCAAGCGCGAGCCGAACTCGCCGACCTGATCAACCGCGTCGTCTACGGCGCGGAGCGCGTCGTCGTCACCCGCCACGGGAAGCCGCTCGTCGCCCTGGTCTCCGCGGCGGACCTGGAGAAGCTGGAAGGCCTTGCGGGATCGGAGGCGGCCCCCGAGGAGGCGGAGGAGACGGAGGAGCGGATCACCAGCACCGTCTCGCGCCTCGCCCCGCAGGACTCCGCTCCGGGTGAACAGCGCCGTTTCGGCATCGCCGCCCACCACCGCGACCCGGGCGCTCCCTGACGCGGGACCCGCTCGGATGATCATGAAAACGCAAAGCCGGAGTTAACGAGCCGGAAAAACTTCCGCCCTAACGTGCAATGTCTCGCCGTGCGGCGCATCCGCGCAGCTCAACAGAGTGTTGAGCGTCGTAGGGTCCGCAGCGGTCCGGGTGCCCGCCCGGTGGACGACTGTGAGGTGGAAGAGTGCAGCTGAGCCCGCACGAGCAGGAACGCCTGCTCATCCATGTCGCCGCCGATGTGGCGGAGAAGCGCCGGGCCCGGGGCCTGCGGCTCAATCACCCCGAGTGCGTCGCGCTCATCACCGCCCACGTCCTGGAGGGCGCCCGCGACGGCCGGACCGTCGCCGAACTCATGGCGTCCGGCCGCAAGGTGCTCACCCGCGACGAGGTCATGGAGGGCGTCCCGGAGATGATCCACGACGTCCAGGTCGAGGCCACCTTCCCGGACGGCACCAAGCTCGTCACCGTCCACGACCCCATCGTCTGAACGGGACGCGCCGCCGATGATCCCCGGAGAGATCCTGTACGCAGACGGTCCCGTTCCCCTCAACGAGGGGCGCCCCGTCACGCGTCTCACCGTCCTCAACGCCGCCGACCGGCCCGTCCAGGTCGGCTCCCACTACCACTTCGCCGAGGTCAACCCCGGCCTCGACTTCGACCGCGCCGCCGCCCGCGGCCGGCGGCTCCACATCGCCGCCGGCACCGCCGTGCGCTTCGAACCCGGCATCCCCGTCGAGGTCGAACTCGTCCCGATCGCGGGCCGCCGGATCGTCCCCGGCCTGCGCGGCGCCGTCGCCGGCCCCCTCGGCCCGGACCCGTACGACTCGACGGCCGCGGCCACCGCCCCGGCTCCCGAGGGCACCACCGCCGGAAGCGCCGACCCCCAGGGAGCCGACCGTGCCTGAACTGCACCGCGCCGTCTACGCCGACCTGTTCGGGCCCACCACCGGCGACCGCATCCGGCTGGCCGACACCGATCTGCTCGTGGAGATCGAGGAGGACCGCTCCGGCGGCCCCGGCCGGGCCGGCGAGGAGGCCGTCTTCGGCGGCGGCAAGGTGATCCGCGAGTCCATGGGGCAGGCCCGCACCACCCGCGCCGAAGGCGCCCCGGACACCGTGATCACCGGTGCCGTGATCATCGACCACTGGGGTGTCGTCAAGGCCGACATCGGCATCCGTGACGGCCGGATCACCGGCATCGGCAAGGCCGGCAACCCCGACACCATGGACGGCGTCCACCCCGGCCTCGTCATCGGCCCCGAGACCGAGATCGTCGTCGGCAACGGCCGGATCGTCACCGCCGGCGCCGTCGACACCCACATCCACTTCATCTCGCCGACCGTCGTGGAACAGGCCCTCGCCACC
>NZ_JAPSIW010000952.1 GCF_031178505.1 Streptomyces sp.
GGATCGGGCCGCCCGCGCGTCCCGCGCCGTACGCCCGCCGTCGTCCGACTCCTGTCGTCCGCGCCGGGCGCTCGGTGCCGTCGCCCTGGCGCGCGCCGCCGTGCCGTCCCCGCCGCCGCCCCGCCGGGCACGGCGAACCCGCCGAAGGAGCCCATGCACCCCCACGACCAGTCCACCTGGACGCCCCCGCCCCGTGATCCCGGACAGCCCCGGGAACCCGCCCAGCTGCGGCGCATCCTCGGTCTCTTCCGCCCCTACCGCGCCCGCCTCGCGCTCGTCGGCCTCCTCGTCGGCGCCGCCTCGCTGGTCTCGGTCGCCTCGCCGTTCCTGCTCAAGGAGATCCTGGACACCGCGATCCCCCAGGGCCGCACCGGACTCCTCAGCCTGCTCGCCCTCGGCATGATCCTCACCGCCGTCCTCACCGGCGTCTTCGGTGTGCTCCAGACGCTGATCTCCACCACGGTCGGCCAGCGCGTCATGCACGACCTGCGGACCGGGGTCTACGCCCAGCTCCAGCGCATGCCGCTGGCCTTCTTCACCCACACCCGCACCGGCGAGGTGCAGTCCCGCATCGCCAACGACATCGGCGGCATGCAGGCCACCGTCACCTCCACGGCCACCTCCCTCGTCGCCAACCTCACCGCCGTCGTCGCGACCGTCGTCGCCATGCTCGCCCTCGACTGGCGCCTCACCCTCGTCTCCCTGCTCCTGCTCCCCGTCTTCGTCTGGATCAGCCGGCGCGTCGGCCGCGAGCGGAAGCGGATCACCACCCAGCGCCAGAAGCAGATGGCCGCGATGGCCGCGACGGTCACCGAGTCCCTCTCCGTGAGCGGCATCCTGCTCGGCCGCACCATGGGCCGCGCCGACTCGCTCACGCGGTCCTTCGCCGCCGAGTCCGAGCGCCTCGTCGGCCTCGAGGTGCGCTCCTCCATGGCCGGACGCTGGCGCATGGCCACCATCGGCATCGTCATGGCCGCCATGCCCGCCCTGCTCTACTGGGCCGCCGGCCTCGCCCTCCGTTCCGGCGGCCCGGCGATCTCCCTCGGCACTCTCGTGGCCTTCGTCTCGCTCCAGCAGGGCCTGTTCCGGCCCGCCGTGAGCCTGCTCTCCACCGGCGTGCAGATCCAGGCCTCGCTCGCCCTCTTCCAGCGCATCTTCGAATACCTCGACCTGCCCGTGGACATCACCGAGCCCGCCGACCCGGTCCGCCTGGAGAAGGTCCGCGGCGAGGTCGCCTTCGAGCGGGTCGAGTTCCGCTACGACCCCGACTCGACGGGTCCGGCGACCCTCGACGCGGTCGACCTGACCGTCCCCGCGGGCGGAAGCCTGGCCGTGGTCGGAGCGACCGGTGCCGGCAAGTCCACCCTCGGTCTGCTCGTGCCCCGGCTGTACGACGTGACCGGCGGCCGCGTCACCCTCGACGGGGTGGACGTACGGGACCTCGACTTCGACACTTTGGCCCGCGCCGTCGGCGTGGTCTCGCAGGAGACCTACCTGTTCCACGCCTCTGTCGCCGACAATCTCCGCTTCGCCCGGCCCGACGCCACGGACGAGGAGATCGAGGCCGCCGCCCGCGCGGCCCAGATCCACGACCACATCGCCTCGCTGCCCGACGGCTACGACACCCTCGTCGGCGAGCGCGGCCACCGCTTCTCCGGGGGCGAGAAACAGCGCCTGGCCATCGCCCGCACGATCCTCCGCGACCCTCCCGTCCTGATCCTGGACGAGGCCACCAGCGCGCTCGACACCCGTACCGAACGCGCGGTGCAGGAGGCCGTCGACGCGCTCTCCAAGGGCCGCACCACCCTCACCATCGCCCACCGGCTCTCCACCGTCCGCGACGCGGACCAGATCGTCGTCCTGGAGGCCGGGCGCGTCGCCGAGCGCGGTACCCACGAGGAACTCCTCGCGCTCGACGGGCGGTACGCGGAACTGGTCCGGCAGGACGCCCGTGCCGCCCGCGGAGCCGAACAGGCGAACGCGGGAGCGGGTGTTCCCCGAAACGTGTGATCGTTCCCGGATTCGTTGCCCACCTCCCGAACGGCGTCGGATGATTACGGTGCGCAAGCGACGGGCTGCAGACCGCGTACGCGCTGTCCCGACGGAGAACATGCACGAGGAGAAGTCCCACCATGAACGTGATCACCAACCTGCTCGCCGGCGTCGTCCACTTCCTGGGCTGGCTCGTCTGACGATCGCAGTGCCCGGCGCCGCCGGTCCCCCGTCCCAGG
>NZ_JAPSIW010000233.1:0-2573 GCF_031178505.1 Streptomyces sp.
CGGGGCCCGGCCGCCATCCGCCGGGCCCCGGCCCCCTCCGGGACGCGCCGCTGAGGCGCACCCGGCCTCAGCAGGAAGAAATGAGGAGCAGGAATGACCACGACCACTCCGGGCACCGCCCAGGTCGAGCTCGCCATCGGCGGCATGACCTGCGCCTCGTGCGCGGCCCGGATCGAGAAGAAGCTCAACCGCATGGACGGCGTGGAGGCGACCGTCAACTACGCGACGGAGAAGGCGAAGGTCACCTTCGCCGCCGACATCCCGGTCGCCGACCTGATCGCCACGGTCGAGGCCACCGGCTACACCGCCGCCGAGCCCGAGCCGCCGAAGGCCGACACCGCCGGGGGCGACGACGGCCCCTCCGACGAGGAGAAGGCCGACGAGGAGCTGCGGCCGCTGAAGCAGCGGCTGGTCACCGCGGTCGCGCTGGCCGTGCCGGTCATCGCGATGGCCATGGTCCCCGCCCTGCAGATCGAGTACTGGCAGTGGCTGAGCCTCACGCTCGCCGCGCCGGTCGTCACCTACGCCGCCTGGCCCTTCCACCGGGCCGCCTGGACCAACGCCCGGCACGGCGCCGCGACCATGGACACCCTGATCTCGGTCGGCACCACCGCCGCGTTCCTGTGGTCGCTGTGGGCCCTCTTCCTCGGCACCGCCGGCACGCCCGGCATGACGCACCCCTTCGAGTTCACCATCGCCCGCACCGACGGCGCCGGGAACATCTACCTGGAGGCCGCCGCCGGCGTCACCGCCTTCATCCTGGCCGGCCGCTACTTCGAGGCCCGCTCGAAGCGCAAGGCGGGCGCCGCGCTCAAGGCGCTGATGCAGCTCGGCGCCAAGGAGGTCACCGTCCTGCGGGACGGCCGCGAGGTCACCGTACCGACCGCCGAACTCCAGGCCGGGACGCGCTTCCTGGTCCGCCCGGGCGAGAAGATCGCGACCGACGGCACCGTGGTCGAGGGCTCCTCCGCCGTGGACGCCTCCATGCTCACCGGCGAGTCCGTGCCGGTCGAGGTCGGCGTGGGCGACTCCGTCACCGGCGCCACCCTGAACGCCGGCGGCCGCCTCGTCGTCGAGGCCACCCGCGTCGGCGCCGACACCCAGCTCGCCCGGATGGCCAGGCTCGTCGAGGACGCGCAGAACGGCAAGGCCGCCGCCCAGCGGCTCGCCGACAGGATCTCCGCCGTCTTCGTGCCGATCGTCATCGCGCTCGCGCTCGGCACCCTCGGCTTCTGGCTCGGTACGGGACAGGGCCTGACCGCCGCGTTCACCGCCGCCGTCGCCGTGCTGATCATCGCCTGCCCGTGTGCCCTGGGCCTGGCCACCCCGACCGCCCTCATGGTCGGCACCGGCCGCGGCGCGCAGCTCGGCATCCTCATCAAGGGCCCCGAGGTCCTGGAGACCACCCGCAAGGTCGACACGATCGTCCTGGACAAGACCGGCACCGTCACCACCGGCCGGATGACCCTCCTCAAGGTCCACACCGCCGACGGCGAGGACGAGACCGAGGTCCTGCGTCTCGCGGGCGCCCTGGAGCACTCCTCCGAGCACCCCGTCGCCCAGGCCGTCGCCGCCGGCGCCGCCGCGCGGACCAACACCCTGCCCACCCCCGAGGACTTCGCGAACGTCCCCGGCCTCGGCGTGCAGGGCGTCGTGGAGGGCCACGCCGTCCTCGTCGGCCGCGAGAAGCTGCTCGACGCGTGGGCGATGGAGCTGCCCGCCGGGCTCAAGTCCGCCAAGGACGAGGCCGAGAAGGCCGGAAGGACGGCCGTCGCGGTCGCCTGGGACGGGAAGGCCCGCGCGGTTCTGGAGGTCGCCGACGCGGTCAAGGAGACCAGCGCGGAGGCCGTCCGCCGCCTCAGGTCCCTCGGACTCACCCCGATCCTGCTGACCGGCGACAACAAGGCGGTCGCCGAGTCCGTCGCCGCCGAGGTCGGCATCGGGGAGGTCATCGCCGAGGTCATGCCGCAGGACAAGGTCGACGTGGTCAAGCGCCTCCAGGCGGAGGGCCGTTCGGTCGCGATGGTCGGCGACGGCGTGAACGACGCCGCCGCGCTCGCCCAGGCCGACCTGGGCCTGGCCATGGGCACCGGCACGGACGCCGCCATCGAGGCCGCAGATCTGACCCTCGTACGGGGCGACCTGCGGGCGACGGCCGACGCCATCCGGCTCTCCCGCCGGACGCTCGGCACCATCCGCTCCAACCTCTTCTGGGCCTTCGCCTACAACGTGGCCGCCCTCCCGCTGGCCGCGGCGGGACTGCTCAACCCCATGATCGCCGGTGCCGCGATGGCCTTCTCCTCGGTCTTCGTGGTCGGCAACAGCCTGCGGCTGCGCGGCTTCCAGCCCGCCGACACGTGAGGTGACGGCCCGACGGGAGGCCGCCGTGGCCGGTTACGGACAGCACGGGGAAGACCTCATCGGGCGCCTAAGGCGCATCGCCCGGCTGATCAGGACCTGACGAAGTACCGGGGGCGCCGGGGAAGGGGCCGCCCTCGTGCGGGAGTCGCAGGCTTCCGCACGAGGGCGGCTCCCGCCTGGGCGCCCCGAGGGGAGTACGCGGCGCACCGGGC
>NZ_JAPSIW010000233.1:2583-8978 GCF_031178505.1 Streptomyces sp.
CCTTCGCCGCCTCGGCGAGCTGGCAGCTCCTCCTCGCCGCCACCGGCACGCTGCTGGGCCACACCCTGTCGTCCCCACGCGCCCGCCTCCTGACCCGCCTGGGCGCCCCCGAGGGGAGTACGCGGCGCACCGGGCCCGCGTCACACCATGACGCCCACCGCCAGCACGGCGATCAGGGCGCCGGACGCCAGGCCGGTCAGGAGGCGGGCGCGTGGGGACGACAGGGTGTGGCCCAGCAGCGTGCCGGTGGCGGCGAGGAGGAGCTGCCAGCTCGCCGAGGCGGCGAAGGCCGCCAGGACGAAGGCGGTCGCGCCGGCCGGGCCGCGCGCGGGACCGCCGCCGAGGACGAGCGCGGCGAAGTACAGCACCGTCATCGGGTTGAGGATCGTGATCCCCAGGAAGGTGAGGTACGCCCGCCGGGGCGCGGCCACGGGCGGCGCCTGCGCGGGACCCGCGCGGTGCGCCCGTACGGCCGTACGGCACGAGAGCGCCGCCAGGGCCAGCAGGACCAGGGCGGAGACCCAGCGCAGCGGGGTCGTCACCGGGGCCAGGACGGGGACGAGGGCGGCGCCGCCGAGAACCGCGACCAGGGCGTACACCCCGTCCGCGGTGGCGACGCCGAGGGCCGCGCCCACTCCCGTACGCCACGGACCGCGGGCCGCGACCGCCACCAGGTGGGCGCCGACGGCGCCGACCGGGATCGCGATGCCGTAGCCGGCCAGCAGGCCGGCCACCACCGCGCCCGTCACGCGACGGCGGGGATCGCGCCTCCGGTGCCGGTGGGCCGCTGCTGTCGGCGGTAGGCCGCGCCGTCCTTCGTACGGGCCAGGAAACCGCCCACCACGAGGTAGCGGCGCAGGGCCGGGAAGTCCTCGTGCACCGAGGTCAGGGCCTCGTTGACCTCGGCCTCACGGTAGGTACGGCCGGCCTCGAAAAGGGTCTCGGCGAGGTGCGCGAGGAGCGCCTCACGGCGGGCGGGCTTGCGCGGGATCGCCTTCAGGCGCCCGTCGGCGGCGAAGAGGTCCGCGACGGGGCGGACGGGATGACTGGTCATGGGGGGAAGCGTGGCGGCCGGGGGGCGGGGGCCGCAAAGGGTTTTCGGGTCTCTCGGGGGCCCGGCTCGGCCTGCCGGAGGTCCGCCGGGCGATGAGTTCTCCGCCCCGGACCAGTCACTTCTCCACCGACCGCGCGGCCGCGCGGCCCGTACCCCTGGAGGAGCACCGTGGAGCAGTTGCTGCGCGTCCAGAACTTCGTCGTGTCCAGTGACGGCTTCGGCGCCGGTGAGGGCCAGTCCCTGGAGCGGCCCTTCGGCCGCGGCGCCGACCCGACGGAGCTGTTCGCCTGGGCGGGCGCCACGGCGAGCTGGCCCCGGCGCACCGACCCGGGCGGGAGCCGCGGCCTGGACGACTACTTCACCCGGGACTTCGCCCGCAACATCGGCGCGGAGATCATGGGCCGCAACAAGTTCGGCCCGCAGCGCGGCCCGTGGCAGGACCACGAGTGGCGGGGCTGGTGGGGCGACGAGCCCCCGTTCCGTACCCCGGTCTTCGTCCTCACCCACCACCCGCGCCCGTCGTTCACGCTCTCCGACACCACGTTCCACTTCGTCGACGGCGCCCCGGCGACCGTCCTCGCCCGGGCCCGGGAGGCCGCCGCCGGCAAGGACGTCCGCCTCGGCGGCGGACCGACCACGATCCGCGCGTTCCTCGACGCGGACCTGATCGACACCCTGCACGTGGCGGTCTCCCCCGTGGAACTGGGCGCGGGCGTACGGCTCTGGAACTCCCCCGACGAGCTGCGCGACCGCTACCACCTCGACGTGGTCCCGAGCCCGAGCGGGGTGACGCACCACGTGTTCTGGCGGAAGTGAGACGGCGGGAGCCTCCCTGCCCAGGGGTCTTCGCGGCCCGGATGTTCGCCGGCTCAGCCGGGGAGTTCGCCGCGCAGCATGACGTTCACGGCCTGCTGGACGTGGGGCACGGCCGTCGGGCTCCCGGCCCGCTCGAAGAGGGGCCGGGCGTGCTCCGCGAAGGCCCGGAAGTCCTCCTCTGACTCCCAGAAGTCCACCACCCGCCACCCCCCGCTCCCGTCCGGTCCGGCCGCGTGCGCGATGAACCCGGCCGGCGGGAACCACTCGGCGGCCATCATCTGCCGACTGGCCTCCCGGTACTGCTCCTCGGTGCCGCCGGGAATCTCGACGGTGACGATCACGGCCATGCTGCTGCTCCCGTACGTGGGGGACGGAGGGGTCCCGACCAGCACACCAGCGCCCACCCGGCCCCGCACGACGAACGGGCCGAACGGCGCACCCGCCGGTACCGGCTTCCGGGCGGCGGAGCTGCCGAGCTGCAGCGTGACGGCACTGGCCGGTGCCGCAGCAGAGCCGGGTTCGGACGTCCTGGGCGGTGAGTGGTGGTGTCGTAGACGCCCTGGAGCATGCCGAACGCGAGGAAGATCCCCCGCACCGGCACCCCACGGCCCCGACGCTTCGAACCCCTCACCGCCGACGAAGCCCGCCAACTCCTCACCACCGCCCAAGGCCACCGGCTGCACGCGCTGTTCGAACTCGCGCTCCACACCGGACTCCGCAAGGGCGAACTCCTCGGCCTACGCTGGGAAGACCTCGACCTCGACGCGGGCACCGCCGCAATCCGCCGCACCTTGCAGCGCACCGCCGCAGGCGGGCTCACCACGCTCCCCACCAAGACGCGCGCCTCCAAGCGCCGCATAGCCCTTCCCGCCCGCTGCGTCCACTCGCTGAAGCTTCACCGCGAACAGCAACAGCGAGAGCGGGAGGCCGCAGACACCTCGTGGCAGCCCAGCGAGCACGTGTTCACCACTACGCGGGGCGGACCGATCGACCCGACCAACCTCAGCCGTGCCTTCAACACGCTCCTCCGCAAGGCCGGCCTCCGCCGCATCCGCTTCCACGACCTCAGGCACTCGACCGCCACCCTGCTCCTGGAACAGGGCGTCGAACTCGTCGTGATCAAGGAACTTCTCGGCCACGCCCACATCGGCGTCACCGCCACCGTCTACGCCCACGTCAGGCTCCGCCTCCAGCGCGACGCCATCGACACCCTCGACGCCGCGCTCGGCAGCCCGGAGTCCACCGAGACGGCACGTTCCGACGGCGACGAACGGCCACCTTGCACTGCCCTCGTCCGCTGACGTTGCCGTCAACTACTGCCGTCATCCGACGCAGAAGCCCCGCCAGGACGCACCTGGCGGGGCTTCGAGTTTGCGGCTGCTATTCAGCATGAAGACGCCGGGATCAGGCAGTGGGCCCCATCTCACCCTCCGGCCGACGCGTGAATTGTGCGACCTCTAGAGGGACGGCGACATCGTCGAGCGTCGTGAAATATGGTGCGCGACATCGAAATCACCGAACAGCTCGGAGCAACTCCCCACGCAAATATTGCATAAACCCCCAGAGGTCATCTGCAATCACCTGCACACCCGACTCTCCGACTTCATAGACCACGCCCGCCATTGAACCGCCTTCCAGGCTATACACCTTGCCAGACGTAAGGCTGACGGCAAATAGGCCGCCACCACCATCGGACCCAAAGACGACAATGGAATCAGCGACAGCGCCCCTCAGCTCCGACGGCTGCCAGTCTCCTCTACCTTCGACTACATCATCGACAGAATCCACGAACAACCCGTTGCCCACATCGGGGAGCGTTACCTTTTCGATGCGCTCGTAGAAGTCCAGGAGATCGCCGTACCCGCCTACAGCAGGGTACCTCTGAAGCACACCGGGCCCATCGGATGCCGCCTCAACCACGCAATTCTCTCCTGGCTCGTATCCGTTCCTCTCCTCGAAATCCCTAACGAATTTCGAGGAGAGGTCACCCATTTCCCGAATCCAGCTACTTACGTTCTCTCCAGAAATAGTCACCGTAACCCCTATCGACCTGGGCGGCGAAATCTTCAATCTGAGCCCGACTGGGATTCGGATTCATATCCCGGAAGTACCGCCACTGATCCGTGATGTTCTGGTGAACATTAGCGCCGCGGGACTTCATTCGGCTACCCGGCACGCCGCGCATGTTGGTCGGCGCGTCGAAATCAAAGTCCGAAAACTCCGGGTGATCCCTGTACTCCTGCGGGATGGCGTGATGGGCATCCCAATCATCCGGTAGACGCTTGAAGCCGTTCTTGTTCAACGTGGCCTGGAAGCGACCGCGATAGTTCCCAAGCGCGATGGTCGGAAAATCTGGGTCGTACCCATTGCAGTTGTGCACCAGGACCGGGGTCTGCCCCGCCAGCACATAGTACGCGTGCACGTCCTCGATGGTGAGGTCGTACGTGCGTTGCTCCTTCTCGTACCGCCCGATCGACGCTACCTGGGCTACCTCACCCGTGCTCGTACGCAGGAACTGACCCACCGAAAGGTCGCCGGCGTCCGTCCAGCCACTGCCCATGACCCAGAAGGGGTGCGTGTCCGTAGCAGTGAGAGTGGAGACCTCTCCATTGACACGGACTCCGACTACGGTGAAATCCTTGTCGGACTCGGTACGTATCGTCGCAGATACCTTTTTAGGGCGACTCTCGCCAGTCTCCGGGTCCGTGACGGAGACCTTTTCACCGACTTCCACCTCTTCAATCTTCTTGCTACTTCCATCCTCCATGAGGACTTCCGCACCAGGAAGGAATGAGTGGCACTTGGCGAGAACTTTGGAGCCCTTTTTCATTCCCATACGGGCAAGAGACACCGGGCCAGCGAGCAGACTAGCGGTGTCCAAAAACTCCTGCATCCCGGCATAGGAACGGCCATGCACGTCCACGCCAAGTTCAGTAACCGCCGACTCGTACCTTTGATTTATGTAATTCGAGACGGAAGGGGGGGCCATCAAGGTTACAGCGTCCAGCACCCATTTACCGGCACCGGCCACCAAACTTTTTTCCCAGCCTTTTTCGTAGTCCTCATTTTTCCACTTCGTGACCTTCTTGGCCATGCCGTGCCAAGGCATATTCCCAAGCCCCTGCCACTTCCAATTAACCAGGGTGATCTCAGGAGCGGTGTAGTAGTAATGCCTCGCAACCGTGTCTTCGTCTTTATACTCCGTGGTGCTGGAGGTGAGGACCTGGCTACCACCGCACTTGTAGAGCGTTCCGCACTCATCGCTCTTCAGACCCGTCGGATCACTTCTGGTGACGGGATTGTTCTCGGCGTAGGCGTACCCGTTCATCTGCAGCGGGTCCGTCAGGTCCATGATCGGGTCGGCCGACAGGAAGCGGCCCGTCGTCGCGTCGTACTCGCGGGCGCCGATGTGGGTGAGGCCGGTGGTGGGGTCGTCGACGCCGGTGCCCACGAAGCTCTGGCGGCCGGGCCACGCGGTGGGTTCGGCGCCACGGGGGTTGCCGAAGGGGTCGAAGGCGCGGCGGGTGACGGTCTGCTGCGCGTCGGTCTGCTGGACGGAGGTGGTCGGGGTGCCGTGGTGGTCGGTGAGGAGGAGGTTGAGCTTGTGGGCGGAGCCCAGGGCGGTGCGGATGGTCGTGGGGGCGCCGGGGTGGTTGTAGTAGCGCTCGGCGCGCAGGGCCGTGCCCGTGGTCGTGACGGTGACCTGGGCGTCGGGCAGGTAGAGGGTGCGCGTGGTCGCGGTGGTCTCGATCAGGCGGTTGCCCGACGCGTCGTAGACGTAGCTGGTGGCGTCGCCCAGGCGCCACTTCTGGGAGTTCTGCTGGGTGCAGGGGGCGAGGGTGAGGTCCTTGCCGTCGGTGTATTCGGCGTTGGGGACCGCGACGCAGGTGTTGGTCGCGGCGTTGTGGAGCGAGTCGTCGGCGGGACGGTGGGTGAACTTCTGCTCCGGGCTGCCGTCACAGTTCTCGACGACCAGCTGGGTGCCGGCGACGGCCGCGCATTTGGTGAGGACCCGCAGGGTGCCCTGGGTCAGCTTCCACTGCTGCGGGCCGGTGTTGTTGCAGGTGTGGAGCTGGATCGGCGTGCCGGGGGTGGTGCTGCCGCTCTGCAGATCCAGGCACTTGCCGGACGGATTGACGAGCGGTCCCTTGCCGTTGCCGAAGCCGGTGACCGAGGTGAGCTTGTTACGGCGGTCCCACGTGAGCGACTGGCTGTCGCCTCCGATGACGCGCGCCGTCGTGTTGCCGAGGGCGTCGACGCTGTGGGTGGAGGTCGCGGTCACCACCGAGCCCGGGGCCTTGGTCGTGGAGTCGATCCTGGCGAGGGTGTGGGGCTGGGTCGTGGTCTGGGGCTGGGTGCCGTTGTTGGCGTCGGTCCTGCCGTAGGTGTACGTGTGGGTGTCGTCCAGCGCCGGGTCGGTGAGGTCGTGGACGGTCAGCTTGGTGCGGTTGCCGATCGCGTCGAACGCGTAGCTGTGCCAGTAGCCGCCTCCGTTGGTGCCCGGCGAGAGCTGGCTCAGGCTGGG
>NZ_JAPSIW010000953.1 GCF_031178505.1 Streptomyces sp.
GCTGCGGCGGACGGCCCGCGAGCTGTTCGACCGGCTGCGGACCACGGTGCAGCACGCGCCCGCCGAGGTCGTCGTGGTGCGGGCGGCGACGCTGCCGAAGACCTCCTCCGGCAAGAAGCGGCGCGGGGCGTGCCGCGAGCTGTACCTGTCGGGCGGTCTCCAGGTGGTGTCCGGGGCCCGCTGACGGGTGCCGCGGCGGGGGCCGGCCGGGGCGGGCCGGTGTGCCGGCCGGGGGTGGGCCGCCGGCGCGGGAGCGGAGGGCGCGGCGCTGGCGGTGCGGGAGGAGCGGCGTGGAGGCGCGGGAGGCGCGGGAGGCGCGAGGGCGGTGCGGGTCCGGGAGTACCGGGTCGGCCGGAAAACCCGTGCGGGCCGCGTCGGGCGGCCGGGCCGCAGGCCGGGGTTGCCGGGAAGCCGCGCCGGACCGGACGGAAAACCCGTGTCGGCCCCGCCGATCGCAAGCCTGGAGATGGGCCGGGTCGACCGGAAAACCTGTGCGCGCTCCGCCGGGCGGAAGGCCCCACCGCAGGCCGGGGAACAGAAACCCGCGCCGACCTCATCGGGGCGGCCCACGCCGACCCGGTGGCCCCGCGGGCAGGCCGGATCCCGTGGGCCCCGCCAGGTGCGGCGGGGTCCACGGGTGTGTCCGGGGCGCGGCCCCGGTGGTCAGCGCTGTTCGTCGACGAAGCTGCTCGCCACGTGCGCGGCGAGCGAGACCAGTTCGTCGGTGGCGCGGACGTACCGCAGCAGCGTCGGCAGGTGTCCGGTCACCATGAGATCGCCGTCGAGCATGCCCTCGATGGGGTCGATCTCGCCTTCGATGACGCCCTTCCACGCCGTGTAGGGGGCGCGGATCACGAAGGTGGCGTCCTTGGCTCGGGTCTCGCCGACGTCGTACTCCGCCCACTTGCACTTGCCGCCGCCGAATTCGGTGAGGCACCAGATGTCGGCCGGGACACCGCGCTCCTCCTCCGCCTCGAAGACGAACGCGATGTCGGCCTCGAACGTGCTCGCCGCCTCCTCGAACTCCTCCGAGTCGTTGATGAGCCGGACATATGCCTGCAGCCACTCGGCGCTGGGAAAGACGCTCACGAAGTCCCCTCGGTCTCGTACGGTCCGGTCCTCCGTTGTAGCCCGGTGCGGGGCTCCGCCCACAGGGCCATCGGGACGTCCGTGCCGCAGCACCTCCGGGCAGCCCGTCCGGTCACCCCGATCGGACGCGGGGCGCGCACGAACGACGCTCCGATCCGCGCTGTCGGCGCGCGGCCCCTCCGCCCAGGCTGGCCGCATGACCATTGAGGCAGAGGGGCTGCACAAGGCCTACGACGACGGCACGGTCGCGCTCGACCGGGTCGACTTCTCGGTCCGCGCCGGCGAGGTGTTCGGCTATCTCGGGCGGAACGGCGCCGGCAAGACCACCACCGTGAGGATCCTGTCGACCCTCGTCCGGCCGACCTCGGGGACGGTGCGGGTGCTGGGGCTCGACGTCGTCCAGCGGCGGCAGGAGGTACGGGACCGGATCGGGCTGTCGCTCCAGCAGGCGGCGCTGGACCCGCTGATGACGGGCCGTGAGCACCTGGCGCTGATCGCCTCGCTGCGGGCCGGCGGGCGTCGGGGCACGCGGGGCCCGGGGCGCCGGGAGCGCGCGGCCCGGGTGGAGGAGCTGCTGGCGTCGTTCGGCCTGACGGAGGTGGCGGACCGACTGGTCGCCACGTACACGGTGGGCATGCGGCGGCGGCTCGACGCCACCCTCGCGCTGGTGCACCGGCCGTCGCTGCTGTTCCTCGACGAGCCGACGACCGGGCTCGACCCGCAGAGCCGGCGGGCCCTGTGGTCGTTCGTACGGCGCTTCCGCGAGGACGGCGGCACGGTGTTCCTCACCACCCAGTACCTGGACGAGGCCGACGCTCTCTGCGACCGGATCGCGATCCTGAAGGACGGCCGGGTCGCGGTCGTCGACACCCCGCAGGGTCTCAAGCGCGGCCTCGGCGGCAAGGTCCTGAAGCTGCCGGCGGACGAGCCGGGCGTACGGGACACGGCGGTGGCGCTGGTCGGGGAGCCGGCCTGCCGGGTGGACGGCACGGTCCTGACCGTGGACCTGTCCGCCCGCGAGGAGCTGCTGCCGGAGCTCCTCGGCCGGCTGCGGGACGCCGGTCTGCCGCTGAACCGGATGACGGTGGCCGACCCGACCGTGGAGGACGTGTTCGTCCGTCTGACCGGCGACACC
>NZ_JAPSIW010000954.1 GCF_031178505.1 Streptomyces sp.
TGCAGCTGGCCGCCGAGGGCCGGCTCGACCTCGACCGCACCGCCCGCTCCTACCTCCCGGACCTGATCCCGCAGGCGTACGCGCGGGTGACCGTGCGGCAGTTGCTGAACCACACGCACGGCATCCCGGCCGCCGGCCTGCCCGGCGCCACCGTCGAGGAGGCGTACGCGAACCGCTTCCTGGTCCACGACCCCGAGGCGATGGTCCGCTCGGCGACGTCGCAGCCGCGCGAGTTCGCGCCGGGCGCGGCGCAGCACTACCTCAACATCGGCTACACCGTCGCGGGCCTGCTCATCGAGCGCGTCACCGGCGACTCCTACGAGCACCAGGTCGCCCGCCGGATACTCGACCCGCTGGGCCTGCGCGACACGTACCTCCCCGGCGCCGACCCGCGCATCGACGGCCCGTACAACCACGGCTACCAGACCATGACCCTGGACGACGGGACGACCGGCCTGCGGGACGTGTCCGTGTGGGGCGCGACGGACGCCTGGGCGGCCGGGGACCTCGTCTCCACCACGGCGGACCTGGAACGGTTCACGGAGGCCCTGTTCCGGGGCCGGGTGGTCCGCGGGCCCCTCCTGGAGGAGATGTTCACCCTCCCCCAGGTCGCGGACCACGAGACCGGCGACCCCGCGGCGTACTCCGTCGGCCTGTCCGTGAAGCGGCTCGGCGGGCGGGAGGTGTGGGGCAAGACCGGTGGCCGGTGGGGTTACAACGCCGCCGTCTCCGCCACCCGTGACGGCTCCCGCACCCTGGTGTACGGCGTCAACTCGACCGACGCGAAGGGCGAGGGCATGAACGAGGTGGCGCAGGCGCTGATGGTGGCGGCCTACGGGCAGCCGTAGGCGCCGCCGGAGCCGCTCAGCCGGGGCGCGGCGGCGTCAGGCCCCTGGGGGCGTCGACGAGGGCGAGGCCGGTCCTGGACGTCCGCGGGCGTCGGGGGGCGACGCGGCGCCCGGCAGCGTCACCGTGAACTCCGTACGGCCGGGCCTGCTCTCGACGGTGAGCCGGCCGCCGTGCGCGCGGGTGATCGCGGCGGCGATGGCCAGGCCCAGCCCGGAGCCGCCGTCCGCACCCGGCTTGCGGGAGCGGGAGGAGTCGGCGCGGGTGAAGCGTTCGAAGACGGACGGGAGCAGGGCGGGCGGGATGCCGGGGCCCTCGTCGCGGACCCGGACCAGGCGGGTGCCCGCCTGCGTCGCCTCCACGGTGACGTCGACCCGGGTGCCGGGCGGGGTGTGCGCCCGGGCGTTGGCGAGCAGGTTGGCGACGACCTGGGTGAGCCGGGCCGGGTCGCCGGTCACCACGGCCGGGCCGGCCACGCGCAGCGCGAGCCGCCAGTCGTGGCCGGCGCCCGCCGCCCGCGCGTCCCACACCGCCTCCGCGACGAGGGTGGCGAGGTCGACCTCCACCGCCTCCAGCGGCCGTCCCTCGTCCAGCCGGGCGAGCAGCAGCAGGTCCTCGACCAGCCCGGTCATCCGGGCGGACTGCGCGGAGACCCGGCGCCAGGCCAGGCCGGCGTCGGTGTCCTCGGCGCCCCGGCCCATCAGCTCGGCGTACCCGGCGATCGAGGCGAGCGGGGTGCGCAGTTCGTGGCCGGCGTCGGCGAGGAGGCGGCGCATCCGCTCCTCGCTGCGCCGCCGTCCGGCCAGTGAGGACTCGACGCGGTCGATGAGGTGGTTGAGGGCGGCGCCCACCTGCCCGGCCTCGGTGCGCGGGTCGGTGTCTCCGGCGGGCACCCGGGGGAGGGTGACGTCCTCCCCGCACTCCAGCGGGGCGCCGGCCACCTCGGCGGCGGTGGCCGCCACCCGGCCCAGCGGGCGCAGCTCGCGGCGGATCACCACCGTGCAGACGCCGGCCGCGGTCAGCAGCCCGGCACCGGCGATGACCGCCTCGGTCACGGCCATCCGGCCGACGGTGTCCCGCACGTGGTCCGTCGGCAGTCCGGCCAGCAGGGGCGCGGCCTCCCCGGCGACGACGGTCACCCGGTAGGTGCCGAGGCCGGGGACGGTACGGGTGTGCAGGGCGCCGTCCGCGGCGAGGCCGGCCAGCGCGGCGCGCTGCGCCGCGGTGAGGGCGGTCCGGCGGCCGTCCCCGGCCACCACCTCGGCGGTGGTGATCCGGCCGTCGTCGGACGCCGGGTCGAGGCGGGCCGCGAGGGTGCCGGCGGGCTGTCCCTCCTCGCTGAGGTTGCTCAGCGCGGTGGCGCCGTCCGCGTGGTGG
>NZ_JAPSIW010000234.1 GCF_031178505.1 Streptomyces sp.
GCAGACGCGACGCGACGACCCTACGGGTCGTCAACTCGGGCGCTCCGCGCCCGAGTCAGGAATTGCTCCGCAATTCCTGCGGGAACCTGCTCCGCAGTTTCCCTTTCGGGTAATCGCTCCGCGATTACCCGCTTGAATTCGCTCCGCGAATTCAAGAAATACGGCTGGCTGGTGGTCGGGGGGTCCGGATTTTGGTGCGGGATGATGGGGGGCGGGCCCAACAGCCCCTCGGCGCTGGGCTCGTCGTCGCGGGCGCGGGGGTCCGACTCGGTGCGTCGGACCATCGTGCGTCAGGACGAAACAGGTAGAACCTCTTCCCGGCCCGAGACCGGGCTCGTGAGCCAGCGGGCGTCCGGGCCCGGGGCTCTCGCTGTCTACAGGGCGCGCAGCAGGAACTGGGTGGTGGTGTAGCCGGCGCCACCGGAGCAGGTGTAACTCTGCTGGGTGGCCGTGTACGTGAAACCGGAGGGTACGGAGCAGGCCCACATGCCGGTCACGGGCTTGTGGAGCAGGTACTGGCTGGTCGTGTGGCTGCCGCCGCCGGAGCACGTGTGGCTGCTCATGACCCCGGTGTGGGTGTAGCCGGGCATGGTGGTGCAGGCCCAGAGACCGTCGGCGGGCGGCTGGACGTAGAACTCGGTGGTCGGGTAGCTGCCGCCTCCGGAGCAGGTGTAGGAGCTGCGGGACGAGGTGTATGTGTAGCCGGCCGGGACGGAGCAGGCCCAGAAGCTTGAAGTGGTCTCTGTGGGCCCGGCTTTGGGCGCTTGGGCGGCGACGGCCGGGACGGTCGCCGTGGTGAGGGCTGTGGCGAGGGTGAGGGCGGCCGTCGCCGTGGCGGCGAGCAGCGTGCGGGGCACGCGGAAGGTCGTACGCGGCATGGCGGGACTCCTGGTCGGTTCGTCCATCGAGCAGAGTCAACGGGGGGCCGACCGGGGGCTGGACCGGGCCCCGGCCGCCGCAGGGCGCGTGCCGGAAGACTGTCAGGGGCGCGGGCCCCCGACAAGGCCAGTGCCACGCCGTCCGTTGTTTTCCGGCCGCCACCGGCACCCCGGCCGACCTGCGGGCTGACCGGAGCGCACTGCCCTGCCAGGGCGTTTCGGGACGGGGGGAACGGCGGGGTCCGCCCCTGGGGCCGGGCCGCCAAGGGCTACGGATACACCGTGCACGCCCTCGATGCGCGATCCAGGCCGTCCGATGTGGCTCAGGGCTTCGTCTCGGGAGCTCTGCTCGTGGACCGGGCGTCGTGACGTCGGTCAGCCCCCATGGGTTCGTGTTCCGCGCTCGTCGTCGCCGGCCTGGCGGTTGTCCGGGTCGACGGGCAGGGCGATGTCATGCGGGGCTGCCGAGCGGTGGGTGGTCGAGCACGCGGGGCTTGTACTCGACCAGCTGGATGCGGCCGTCGAAGGTGCGGTGTTCGATCATTTCGAGGGCGACGTCCGGATAGCCGTCGTAGATGCGTTCTTCGCCCGTGGCCCCGGTGATCACCGGGAACATCACGACCCGGAAGCGGTCGACGAGTCCGGCTCGTAGCAGGGACCGGGAGAGGCTGAGGCTCCCGATCGTGCTGAGGAGCCCCGAGCCACTCGATTTCATGGCGCGGACCGTCTCGACGGCGTCGTCGCGAACGAGCGTGGTGTTGGCCCACGTCAGTGGTTCTTCGAGTGTGGAGGAGAACACCACCTTGGGCGCTTGTGTGAGCTCGTCGACGGACGCCTCTTCCTCGGGCCTGAACTCGTCTTGCCCCTTCGGGACCTCACCCGCGGCGAAGCCCGACATCAGCCGGTAGGTGTTCGCTCCCATCAGGTAGGTGACCTCGGGCTGCTCTCCCAGCCAGGCGAGGTACTCGGGGCCTTCGAGGCCCCAGAATCCGGGCCATCCCTCTCCCGACGCGTAGCCGTCGAGGGAGGTGATGAAGTCGACGAGAAGCTCCGACATGGCGGTGTCCTTTCCTGGGATGTCACAAGTGAGGACCGGCCGGGATCCGCAAACTCATCGGCCGCGCTGCCCGATGTCCGTGAATCGGCCTTTTCCCGTCGGCGGCGCGTCGGCCGCCGTCGTGGAAGGAACCTCTTCGTGCTTCGGCCGCGCTCCAGGAGCCTCTGGTCGATGGCGCCGGCGTCCTGTGCGTCGGTCGCTCCGCGCAGTGCGGGCTTCCTGTACGAAGCTTCGCACCCAAGCGAGGGACGGCCCCAGCTGCTGGCCCTCACGGCAGGGGGAAGACCGTGAGGGCCAGCAGCAGGAGCCGTCCCACCACCCCGGCATCCGTGTGCCCGCGAACCGGGTACCCATGCCTTCCGGATCACGCCGAAAGGTCTACCGGCCGCTCCGACCTCGGGCCCGCGAGGGCGGCGGGGGCGGGCGGGGCGGTGTCGTACCCCCGTGGTACTTCTGTCGCATGAGCCAGTTCCGCGACTTCAATCTCAAGCTGCTCGTCATCGAGGAGCTCATGTACGGCCCCGAGCCGCTCCTGCCGGTCTACGACCTGCCCACGCGGCTGGCGGAGCGGGGGATCGGTGACCCCGCGTCCTACGTTCTGGAGAACGGCCTCCACGAGGAGGTGCTGCCGGAGTCCCGGGCCCATTTCGAAGCTCTGGAGATTCCGGCCGAGCTGCTCGCCCGCGTCGAGGAGCTCTGCTTCGACGCGGGGGCGGAGGTGTTCCGGCACTGCGCCCCCGCCTGGGACGGCGAGGACGACCTGTTCGACGTCCGCTCGCTCGACGACCTCGATCTGTTGCCCCACCTGCGGGAGGTCACCTTTGTGGAGGACGGCGTCCTGGCCGTGCCGGACGCGGCGGAGGTTTTCGCCGCTCGCGGCATCGACACCGACTGAACTTCCACTCTCAGGCCTGGGCGTGGGCCGCCGGGCTGTTCATGCCCTGAGGGCGGCCGCGCCTTTCTGGGAGCGGAGTGTTTTGGTTCCGGGGCGCCGGGCTTCGATGGTGCGGGGGTCGACGGCTTCGCCGGGGGCGCCTTCGCGGTAGACGCCGTCGGGGTCGCTGTCGCGGTCGTGGGGGAGGAGGAAGAAGACGCGGCGCTTGTACAGGCCGCTGTCGGGGTCGGATTTGGCGGTGCTGTCGAGGAGTGCGTAGCCGATCATGCGGCCGTCGCGGAGGTAGGGCGGGCGGTTGTTGCGTCGCCTGGTCTTGTCGAGGGCTTGGCGGACGTAGTCGAGCCGGTCGGTGTCTTCCAGCCACACCACGTCCGCTTCGTGGATGAGATCGCTTTCGCTCAACAGCGAGCTCATGTCTGCAGCCCTTCGTCGGTCGTGTCGGTGGGCCTGGTGGCCCGGCGTGGGAGGGGGGTGGGTGTCGGCGGAGTCACCGGTTCCTCATCGTACGGCGGCCTGCCGGTGCGGTGAAGCGGGCCTGTGCCGGAGGTGAGAGGTGGGGCGGGGCTGTCGGCGAGCAGGGCGAGGCCGGGGTAGTACTTGCGGCCGTTGGATTTGATCATGTCGGCCGGTGAGGCGAGGCCGACTTCCTGCCGGACGCGGGTGGCGAAGACGCGGGCGGTGGCGGGGCGGACGCCTTCGCCGCTGAGGCACCAGGAGCAGTATTCGGTGTAGAGCAGGCCCTGTTCGACGCGGAGGTCGCCGGGGTCGCCGGCGCGGGTGCAGCATTCGGTCAGGAAGCGGCCGATGTGGTCCTCGGTGGTGGCGTAGGCGCTGGTGGCCAGGCGGACGCGGTCGGGGCCTTCGAGGGGGTCGCGGGTGGCGAGGTAGCGGCGGGCGCCCTGGATGAGCCAGTGGAGGATGCCGGGGCCTTCGTCGCGGACGAGTTCGGAGGCGAGGTTGTCGATGCGGCGGTCTTCGGTGACGGTGCGGGTGAAGGGGATCAGCCGGATGCGGCGCCAGAAGGCGAAGCCGCCGGTGGAGACTTCGGGGCGGTGGTTGCCGAGGAGCCAGAGGTGGTGGGTGGGGGTGAAGGAGAAGTAGTCCTGTCGCATGCGGCGGGCTTTGATCTTGTCGCCGCCGGTGAGGAGGCGGACGCGGGCCTCGTCGAATTTGTCGTTCGGCTTGAGTTCGGAGCAGACGATCAGACGGCGGCCGTGGAGCTCGGTGAGTTCCGTGGAGTGCTCGCTGAAGGAGCCTCGGTCCATGAGGAAGCCCGGCGGGGCCGCGTCCGCGTAGTCCCCCAGGATCTGGATCATGGTGTCGAGCAGGACGCTCTTGCCGTTCTTCCCTTCGCCGTGGAGGAAGGGCAGGACCTGGGCGCCGACGTCGCCGGTGATGGAGTAGCCGAGCAGCAGGTGCAGGAAGTCGATCATTTCCCGGCCTTCGGCGTCGTCGCCGAAGGTGTCGGTGAGGAATCGCTGCCAGCGGGGGGCTTCCGTGGGGAGGGGGGCGACGGCGGTGGAGCGGGAGTGGAAGTCGTGTGCGGGGTCGGCTTTGTGGATCTGGCCGGTGCGCAGGTCGACGATGCCGGCGGGGGTGCACAGGGCGTAGGGGTCGCCGTCGAGGGTGCTGGGGTCGACGGACATGTCGGGTGAGGCCTTGGCCTGGGTGAGGAGCGCTTTCATGCCGGTGGTCGACAGGGTGCGCTTCTTGTGGTGGGCGAGTTCGCGGTTGCTGTAGATGCCTCTGGGGTCGGTGTCGGCGATGTCCTCGGCCATTTCGCCGGCGGCCCAGAGGGCGGCTTTCTCTCCTCCGACGCGCTTCCAGCGGTGGCCGTCCCAGGAGTGCCAGCCGAGGCCTTCGACGTGGCGGAAGCGGTCCTGGTAGAGGCGGACGAAGAGGCGGGCGTTGCCCCGGTCGGTGAGGGACGGCGGCAGCAGCACGGAGGCGTCGGGTACGGGGGGAAGGGCGGCGGTCTGGGCGGGGAGCGTCACCGTGGTGGGGGCCTGG
This sequence comes from Streptomyces sp., assembly GCF_031178505.1. Classification (GTDB taxonomy): domain Bacteria; phylum Actinomycetota; class Actinomycetes; order Streptomycetales; family Streptomycetaceae; genus Streptomyces; species Streptomyces gulbargensis. Next base: position 4,841 of record NZ_JAPSIW010000234.1, read on the forward strand.
TCGAGCGCGAGCATCTGCTGGGCAGCGGCGTCGGCGTCGAAGCGAGGTGTGTCGTCGGCCCTGCTCATGAGCGTCCTTCGGGGTGGAGCGGTCGCCTGGCACCGGCGGCCAGGGCGTCGTCGATGATCTGGGTGCTGCGGCGGGAGGTCCCGGGGCGGGCCTGGTCCGCGGTGTGCTGGAGTTCGGCGCGGATCGTCGCGTGGTCGAGGTGTCCTGCCCCGACGAGGCCTCCGGCGGTGTAGGCGGCGCGGTTGAGTTTCTCGGTGAAGGACATGCCGTGCGGCGCGGCCGCGCACCGGGCGATGTCGCTGAGGAGGGGTTCGAGCAGGCGCCGTGCTCCTGCCGTTCTCGTGCGGCGGGTCCGGGGCGGGGGCGCGGGGGCCGGGGTGGGGTGGGGGGCCGGCTGGGTGAGGTGGCCGGTGCGGGCGAGTTCGTCCTGCAGCCAGGCGGGGAGCGGGGCGGGGAGTCGGGCGGGGCCCTGGGCTTCGTACCGTCCGTCGGTGGTGCGGGTGGTGGGGGCGACGATGTAGCCGCCGTCGGCGCGTACGTCGACCTGCCAGGCGAGGGCGGTCTTCGTGCTCGATCCCGTCGAGCAGCGGTACCTGGTGGTGGGGGTGGGGTTGCGGTACCAGACGTGGAGTCCGCCGGACGGGGTGCGGACCCGCAGGGTGCCGGTGTCCTCGGCCGGGTTGGGGCGGCCTCGGTAGGCGGCGAGGAGGGCGAGGGTGTCGAAGCCGGAGGCGAGTCCTGCCAGGTTGACGGACTCGTGGATGGGGATGCCGGGGAGGAGACGGCTGCGGTCGGGGACTTCGGCGGGGTGGGCGTCGATGTCGATGACCACCAGGTCGGCCGGGCCGCACGCGATCCCGATGCCTGCGGCGGGGGTGTCGTTCCACCAGGTGTCGATCAGGCGGGTGTCGGTGGTGGCCGCGTGGAAGCCATGGCAGGGCCGTCCCGCGGGGATGCAGGGGCAGTCCTGCGGGGTGTGGGTTCGGGTCCGGCAGGCCGGGCAGTTGGCGGTCGGCGTTTTGCGTCCGGGGGCCAGCGGGTGGACCGGCCAGCCCTGTTCGGCGCACCAGCGGGCGACCGCGAGCGGGGTGGGGTGGCCGGACGTCCGGGCAGGCCGGGGAAGTTCGAGGCTCCGCACGCTGCTGTCCCTGTTCCTCACGGTCGTCGACGCCGGTCCCTTCCGGGCTGCCCTCCAGGGACCGGAGGGACTGAAGGGACTCTGATCCCGAAGTGTAGAACGGATCTTCTTCGGGGGTGGCCGAGCCACGCACACCGTGGAGAGGCATCGGTTCCTCGGTCCCTTGGGTCCCTTCCGACGGGTGCCGGTCTCGGGTTCGCCGGGGGCTCGGTCCCTGTTTTCGGGGCGGCAGGGACCGGACGGACGGGCCCCGTAGGTCCCTGCGCCCGGGGGGCCGGGAGGGACAGAACTGCCGGAGGGACGGAACCAGGGGCTGAGGGAGGGACGGAGGGACTTTCAGTCCCTGTCGCGTTTCCGCAGGTCAGAGGCCCGATGCCTGGCAGGACAGGGACTGAAGGGACTCAACTTCTCTATTATCAGCGCACCAGAGCGTCTTTGTCTTCATGCGCACGCGCGTACGAGAAAGTACATGACTTCACGTCATAATAGGGAAGTTGAGTCCCTTCAGTCCCTGTCAGAGGGGGGGAAACCGCTCTGACCTGGGAAAATGACCAGGGACTGAAGGGACTGTCCTCCTCGGGGAGTTCAGTCCCTTCTCTCCTGGGGACGGGGAGGGACCGTGACGGCCCGGGGTGCCGCCGGGGAAGCGGTGGGCGGGCGCTAGCGTGGCCGGGCCGGTGGCGCCGTGCCGATCCGGCCAGGGGAGGGAGAAGAGACGTGGGCAGTACGCGAAGGCTGTTCCTGGGGGCTTTCACGGCGGGGGCCGTGTCCGTGGTCGCGGGGACCGGGCCGGCGTCGGCGGCCGAGGAGGGCGCGTCGGCGGAGGGGGACGTCGTCTACGACGGGGCGGTGCAGGCGCAGAGCTTCCGGACGCAGGGCGGAGGGACCTCGACGTTCCGTACGACGTCGACGGCGACGACCACGAAGCTGCACGCGCTGGTCGCGTACCAGGACGGCGTGGCGGGGAACGGTGTCGCGCTGAACGTCATCTCCGACAACCCTCACGACTCGGCCATGTACCTGTCGGGGACGGAGAAGGCGCGGGGGACTCTCAAGATCTCCCACCGTGGTTACGCGGACGGCTCCGACGGAGGAGCGGCCGCCGTGTCGGTCTATCTGGAGACGACGGGAGCGGTGGACGGGGCCGGGGGGACGGCGGCGCAGGGCATCTTCGTCACGCACACCACGGGGCCCACGAAGGGCAATCTGATCACGCTGCGGAACAACGGGGTGGACGATTTCGTGGTGAAGGGCGGCGGGCAGGTCGGTGTCGGCATCCCGATCGGCGCCACCCCGCGCGGACGAGTCGAGATCGCCCAGCGGGATTCCCTCATCGGTCTGCTGATGCAGGCGAACACGAACGCGGACAGCCGTATCGCGGAGTTCCGCGACAGGGCGGGTGTGGCGAAGCTGCGGATCCTCAACAGTGGTGCCCTGGCCGCGCACAACGCCCAGTTCGGTGTCGCGGGGGCGGAGTCGTACGGGGGTGGCGACGGAGTGATCGGGATTCGCAACGCCACTGCCGTGCCGACCGGCGACCCGACGAACGGTGGTGTCCTGTTCGCCGAGGGCGGGGCCCTGAAGTGGCGCGGGTCGTCCGGGACTGTCACCACGATCGCGGAGGCGTGAGGTCCTCGTGGAACTGACTCCTGAGCAGCTGGTGGCGGAGTTCCAGGACGCCGTGATGGAGCTGTACTTCGCCCGGAAGCGCATCGCCCACCTGGAGGCCGAGAACGAGGCCCTGAGGCGGCGGCTGGCCGAGGCGGCCCCCGTGGACGGCCAGCCCGGCCCGCAGGCCTGAGAGGCCCCTTCCTGCCCCGCTGCACGGTGACGGAGACTCTCCGGCCACGCAGCGGGGTCTTCGTTTTCCGGGTCAGGTCAGGCCGCTGGTGTCGATGGGCCGCGGGCGGTGCGGCGCCAGTAGGAGTGGGCCGCGGTGGTGAGGGCGAGGCCGTAGCCGGCGAAGGCGAGCATGCCGATCCAGGTGACGAGGAGGGCGTCGGCGGGGGTGGGGAAGTCGCCCCGTTGGATCTGGACGGCGCCGAGGGTGGCCAGGGCCGCGTAGCCGAGGCCGAGCAGGCCGTACGGGGCGAGGGTGGCGGCGCCGAGGACGGCGGGGGTCAGGGGGAGCCAGCGGGGGACGGGGCGGTGGCGGAGCCAGGGGGTCCAGCGGGGAAAGGTCCGGCCCCAGGGGCGGACCAGGCTCCACAGGAGGAGGGTGCCCAGCGCGGCGAGGAGGACCGTGGCGTCGAGGCCCCAGGATTCCAGGGTGAGCCAGAGGTCGGATGCGCCGTTGCGGCGGGAGGCCGCGAGCATCTCGTCGCCGGTGATGCCGGCGAAGGTGCCGCCGGCGGTCCAGGTGAGCTTCATCGCGACGTACGGGAGGAAGGCGAGCGTGCCGATCCACGCGGCCACAGGGGCGCGGCGGTGGTGGGCGTGCGCGGGGGAGGGGCTGGGACGGGGGGGGGGGGGGGCGGCGAGGAGGACGGCGCCGGTGGCCGCCAGGGCGTGATGGAGGGCGGCGGGGGCGTGGTCGACGCCTTGGCCGAAGGCGAGGGTGATGAGGTCCATCAGCAGGCCGAAGGCGGCGAGCGCCGCGAGCGCGCAGGCGGTCCACAGCAGGCCCCGCAGGGCGGGGCGGGGGCCGTATCGGGTCGTCGCGGCCCCGGTCGCGGCGGACAGGGTGCCGAGGGCGACGGCCGCCCAGGTGAGGGCGGGGGGCCCGGGGGTGTCGCCGAGGTGGAAGAGGGGTGTTCCGCTCAGCGCGCAGGTCAGGCCGAAGGCGGTGTAGGTCAGGGCCCACGCCGTGGCGGCGCGGGCCCGTCGCGGGCTGGTAGGAGTCGCTGGGGCACCGGTCATGGCCCGACGGTCGCACCGGGTTCGGGGGTGGGGCGTCGGCGCAGCGGTGTATTCGTCTCCGCCGGGTGGGGGAGGAGCGTTCCGCCGGGGGGGGTGCCGGGCGTTTT
>NZ_JAPSIW010000955.1 GCF_031178505.1 Streptomyces sp.
GCCGCCACCCACACCAGGCCGAGCACGCCGTGGGCGGTGAGGCGCACGGGCTCCAGGGCAAGGGCGACCGCCGAGGCGGGCGCCATCAGCGGCAGGCAGAGGACCAGGGCCCAGCCGATGACCTGCCAGCCCGGCATCAGCCGGGCGAGCCGGCCGCCCTCGGTGTACCCGGCCGCGCAGACCAGGAGCGCGCCGAAGAGGTACAGGTCGCCGGCGGACAGCGCCCCGCCGCTCTGCTGGACGGTGAAGGCGAGTACCACGGCGGCCCCGGAGACGGCCGCGATCCAGAAGGTACGGGACGGGCGCCGGCCGGTCCGTACCGCGGCGAAGGCCGCCGTGGTCAGTGGCAGCAGACCCACGACGACGGCGGCGTGCGAAGTGGTGGAGGTCCGCAGGGCCAGGGTCGTCAGGAGCGGGAAGCCGATCACCACGCCGCCGGCGACCACGGCGAGACCCGCCCAGTGGCGCCGGTCGGGCAGCGGGACCCGCCCCACGAGGAGGAAGGCACCGGCGAGCAGCGCGGCCAGCGTCGAACGGACGGCCACCAGGGACCAGGGCCCGAAGCTCTCCAGGCCCCACACCGTGGACGGGAAGGTCAGCGAGAAGGAGACCACTCCGAGAGCGGCGAGCAGGGTGCCGGTGCCCTGCGGAGAAGCGGCGACCGCTATCGCCTTCGGGGAAGTAGCGCTATTCTGTGCTGTCATGCATGAGCGTAGCAGTGTGGCGGAACTGGCGAAATCCCTGAGAGCGGAGCTCAACCGCTACTCACCTGGCGGAAAGCTGCCGTCGAGCCGTGCGCTCGTCGAGCGCTACCGGGTCTCCCCGGTGACCGTCACCCGCGCCCTCGCCCAGCTCGTCGCCGAGGGGCTCGTCGTCACCCGGCCCGGCGCCGGAGCCTTCCGCGCCGAACCGCGCCACGCCGCGCCCGTCACCGGCGACACCTCCTGGCAGGAGGTCGCCCTCAGCGCCGACACCGCCACCGAACTCGTCCCCCGCTCCGTCGACGCCTCCGGGGTCCTCGCCACCCTCGCCGCACCCCCGCCCGGTGTCGTCGAGTTCAACGGCGGCTATCTGCACCCCTCCCTCCAGCCCGAGCGCGCCCTCGCCGCCGCCCTCGCCCGCGCCGGCCGCCGGCCCGGCGCCTGGGGCCGCCCGCCCACCGACGGCCTGCCCGAACTGAGGGCCTGGTTCGCCCGCGAGATCGGCGGCGGCGTCACCGCCGCCGAGGTCCTCATCACCGCCGGCGGGCAGTCGGCCCTCACCACCGCCCTGCGGGCCCTCGCCCCGCCCGGCGCCCCCGTCCTCGTCGAATCGCCCACCTACCCGGGCATGCTCGCCGTCGCCCGCGCCTCCGGGCTCCGCCCCGTGCCGGTCCCCACCGACGCCGACGGCATCCGCCCCGACCTCCTCGAAGCCGCCTTCCGCGCCACCGGGGCCCGGGTCGTCGTCTGCCAGCCCCTCTTCCAGAACCCCACCGGCGCCGTGCTCGCACCGGAACGGCGCCGCGAGGTGCTCCGCATCGCCCGGGCCGCCGGCGCCTTCGTCGTCGAGGACGACTTCGCCCGCCGCCTCGTCCACGAGGACGCCGGGCCGCTGCCGCCGCCGCTCGCCGCCGACGACCCCGACGGCGTCGTCGTGCACGTCTGCTCGCTCACCAAGCCCACCTCGGCCAGCCTCCGCGTCGGCGCGCTCGCCGCCCGGGGGCCCGTCATGGAACGCCTCCGCGCCATCCAGGTCGTCGACAGCTTCTTCGTCCCCCGACCCCTCCAGGAAGCCGCCCTCGAACTCGTCGGCTCCCCGGCGTGGCCCCGCCACCTGCGCGCCGTCTCGCAGGAGCTCAAGAACCGCCGGACCGTCATGACCGGCGCCCTCGCCCTCCACCTCCCCTCCCTCGCCCTGCCCCACGTCCCCTCCGGGGGCTACCACCTGTGGCTCCGGCTCCCCGACGCCCTGCCGGAGGCCTCCCTCCTGGCCGCCGCCCTGCGGGCCGGGGTCGTGGCCGCCCCCGGCCGCCCGTACTTCTGCGCGGAACCGCCGGCGGGACACCTCCGGCTGAGCTTCGCGGGTGTCGCCGGACCCACGGAGATCGCGGAAGGCGTCCTCCGCCTGCGGACGGCCGTCGACGAACTCACCGGCGGTACGGGCGGGGGGAGGGCCGAGCACCCCGCGTCGGACTGAGCCCGGGGGCGCGGCGGTCCCGCGGCGGCGGTACG
>NZ_JAPSIW010000956.1 GCF_031178505.1 Streptomyces sp.
CCCGTCCCGCCGGGCGGCCAAGCAGCTCTCCAAGGAACTCTTCCCGGCCGACTCGCGCGTCTCCCGGCCGCGCCAGGGCACGGAGGAGACCGTCGCCGCGATCGACGCCGCCGCCGTCCGCGCCTTCTTCGAGGCGTACGTCCGGCCGTCCACGGCCACCGCCGTGGTCGTCGGCGACCTGACCGACGTCGACCTCGACAAGGTGCTCGCCGAGACCCTGGGCGCCTGGACCGGTGAGCCGGCCGAGCCGCGCCCGATGCCGCCGATCACCGCCGACGACACCGGACGGGTCGTCATCGTGGACCGTCCCGGCGCCGTCCAGACGCAGCTCCTCATCGGCCGGATCGGCCCGGACCGCCACGCCGGCGTGTGGCCGGCCCAGGTCCTCGGCACGTACTGCCTCGGCGGCACGCTCACCTCCCGCCTGGACCGCGTCCTGCGCGAGGAGAAGGGCTACACCTACGGCGTGCGGGCCTTCGCGCAGGTGCTCCGTTCCGACGCCGAGGGCAACGGCGCCTCGATGCTCGCCATCAGCGGCTCCGTCGACACCCCCAACACGGGCCCGGCACTCGACGATCTGTGGAAGGTGCTGCGGACGCTCGCCGCGGAGGGGCTCACCGACGCCGAGCGCGAGACGGCCGTGCAGAACCTGGTGGGGGTGGCGCCGCTCAAGTACGAGACGGCCGCCTCCGTCGCCGGCACGCTCGCCGACCAGGTCGAGCAGCACCTGCCGGACGACTACCAGGCGCAGTTGTACGCGCGGCTCGCCGAGACCGGCACGGTCGAGGCCACGGCCGCGGTCGTCAACGCCTTCCCCGTGGACCGGCTCGTCACCGTCCTGGTGGGCGACGCGGCGCAGATCGAGGAGCCCGTACGCGCCCTCGGCATCGGCGAGGTGACCGTCGTGACCGGCTGACGGCCGACCGGGTCCGGTGCACCGGACCCGGCCGGCGACGGACGGAGGACCCTGATGTCACAGGACGTCAGGGTCCTCCGCTTTGTCCGTATTGGGAGAAAGGATGCGCGTCTGCGCTGTGGCATGTCTTACAAACAGCCGAGACTGTTTGCCGATTGAAAGATCGTACGCATAGCGTCATGGGCGCTGTCCGCCCGTTGCACGCGCCGCACCCGCGGCATCGGACAGCGATCGCCGAGTCCCCGTCAGGCGCGAGCCTGGGGAGCCGGGGACCCGCACGCAGTCCCTGGGGTGAATCGGACGCCTTCGCCACGCGCGGAGGGGCCCGTAGGAGACCTTCCTGCTCCGAACCCGTCAGCTAACCCGGTAGGCGAGAAGGAAGGAAAGGACCGTCCTCTTGGCGTTCACCCGTGCCACCGGGAAGCATCGTGCTCCGAGCCGGATGGCGCGCCGCGGCGTGGGCATCGCCGGCGCGGCCACCCTCGCGACCTCCGGCGTCATCGGAACCCTCGCCTCGCCGGCGCTCGCCGCCGACACGGAGGACCGCTCTCCCGAGGACACCGGCCTCACCCGCGTCATCACCGAGGACTCGCTCGCCGACCGCGTCAACGCGCAGGTCGCCGCCCAGGAGCAGGAAGCCTTCGAGACCGCCGCCAAGGAGAAGGCCCGCGCCGAGGCGAAGCGCAAGGCCGAGGCCCGCGCCCAGGAGATCCGCGAGGCCCGCGAGCGCGCCGCCCGCGAGGCCGAGCGCCGCCGCCTCGCCTCCTTCCAGCTCCCGGTCTCCGGCTCGTACGTCTCCACCGGGTACAAGACGGGCGGCTCCCTCTGGTCCTCCGGCAGCCACTCCGGTGTCGACTTCCACGCCGCCTACGGCAGCCGGGTCGTCTCCGTCGGGGCCGGCACCGTCGTCGAGGCCGGCTGGGGCGGCGCGTACGGCAACAACATCGTCATCCGGATGAACGACGGCACGTACACCCAGTACGGTCACCTCGCCTCCATCGAGGTCCACGTCGGCCAGACCGTCGAGCCCGGCGAGCAGATCGGCGTCTCCGGGTCGACCGGCAACTCCACCGGACCGCACCTCCACTTCGAGGCCCGCACCAGCGCCGAGTACGGCTCGGACATCAACCCGGTCGCGTACCTGCGTGCCCGTGGTGTCGCCCTCTGAGGCACCCGACCGAACGCTCCACCCGCCCCGGCTCCCCGCGAGCCGGGGTTTTTCTTCGGCCAAAAGAAAGCCCTGAAGGGGGCCGGGCCATCGGAATTTCCCGCCCCTTGCCCTAGAGTCGCGTGCAA
>NZ_JAPSIW010000235.1 GCF_031178505.1 Streptomyces sp.
ACGGCGCGCGGTCGGTGACCGGGACGCTCCCCTCCCCCGCGTACACGATGAGCGCTCCGCTGCGCGCCCGGGGCGTGGTGCTCGGCCGGGTCACCGTCCACCGGCGGTCCGGAGCGCATCCCTACGAGCCGGCCGATCTGGACCTGCTGCGCGAGATCGCCATCCACGCGGGCCTCGCGCTGGACAACGCCCGGCGCTACACCCGCGAGCACCGGGCCGCCGTGGAGCTCCAGCGCAGTCTCCTGCCGCCCTCGCAGTCCGAGACGGTCGCGGTGAGCACCGCGGGCGTCTATCTGCCGGCCGACACGGGGACGGGTGTCGGCGGTGACTGGTTCGACGTCATCCCGCTCTCCTCGGCGCGGGTCGCGCTGGTCGTCGGGGACGTCGTCGGCCACGGTCTCACCGCGACCGCGACCATGGGGCGGCTGCGGACCGCCGTCCGCACCCTGGCCGATCTGGACCTGGAACCGGACGAACTCCTCGTCCACCTCGACGATCTCGTGTCCCAGCTGCGGGTGGAGACCGCGGCTCCGGACCGCGTGGACCGGTACGACGACGGCGCCGCCGGCGGGGGCGGGCGGCCGGACGACGGGCCGTCCGCTGCCGCCGGGGAGCCCGGCCGTCCCGGGGACCCCGAACCGGCCATCGGGGCCGGCCCCGGCCCGCTGGGCGCCACCTGCCTGTACGCCGTGTACGACCCGGTGTCGCGGCGCTGCACGCTGGCGTCGGCGGGGCATCCGCCGCCGGCGGTCAGAGCCCCGGACGGGACGGTGGCGTACGTGCCGCTGGAGCCCGGCCCCTCCCTCGGTACGGGCGGTGTGCCCTTCGAGACGGCCGAGGTGGTGCTGGAACGCGGGTCGGTCCTCGCGCTGTTCACCGACGGCCTCGTCACGGGCGACGGCGAGGGGCTCGACACGGGACTGGCGCGGCTCCGGGACCACCTCGCCGACGCGCACGTCACCGACGAGACGCCGCTGCGCGCGCTGGGCCACGCCCTCGTCTCCCGCCGCCCCGGGCAGCCGCTCACGGACGACGTGACGCTGCTCCTCGCCCGTACGCACGCGGTGTCCCCGGAGAACACGGCCACCTGGCCGGTGGAGCCGGAACCGGCCGCCGTCGCGGAGATCCGGGAGCGGGCCGCCCGGCAGCTGACCGCCTGGGGCCTGGACGAGCTGGCGTTCACCACCGAACTCGTGGTCAGCGAGCTCGTCACCAACGCCATCCGCTACACCGGAGGCCCCGTGGAGGTACGCATGATCCGCGCCGGCCGGCTGACGTGCGAGGTCTCCGACCCGAGCGCCACCCACCCCCGGATGCGGCGGGCGCGCCTGACCGACGAGGGCGGCCGGGGGCTCTATCTGGTCGCGCAGTTGAGTGCCCGCTGGGGCAGCCGGTACACGGCCAGCGGCAAGACCATCTGGAGCGAGCAGGACATCCCGGGCGAGCCGGCCGACGTACCCGGACCGGACCCGTCGGGGGGCAGTTCGGTCACTCCTCCGGCCGCTCTGTGAGCCGGGCCGTCACGCCGTCCGCGCGGGGTCGTACGGCCGCCCGGTAACGGGAGGGCGGGGTGCCGTACCGCTCGGTGAACGCCTGCCGAAGGGACTCGGCGGATCCGAAGCCGGAGCGCGCGGCGACGGCCGGCATCGTGAGCGTGGTGGAGGCGAGGAGCTGAGCGGCGGTCTCGGTGCGGACGTCACGGACGTACCGTCCGGGTGAGCGGCCGAGGTGCTCGGTGAACAGGCGCGTGAGGTGACGGGGGGTCACTCCCGCCAGGGCGGCCAGGGCCGCCGTGCCGAGGTCGTGGTCGGGGTGGGCCGTGATGTGGTCGACGAGGGTGCGGACCAGGGCGTCGCGGGGCGGGGGCGCCGCGGTGAACAGGCTCATCTGCGCCTGGTTCCCCGGTCGCTGGAGGTGGACGACCAGGTGGCGGGCGACCTCGCGGGCCAGGTCGGGGCCGTGGTCCTCCTCGATGAAGGCGAGGGTGAGGTCGAGGGCGCTGGTGATGCCCGCCGCCGTGTACACGTTGCCGTCGCGCGTGTGGATCGGGGCGGGGTCGACGGTGATCTCCGGGTGACGGGCCGCGAGCAGGGGCGCGTACCGCCAGTGGGTGGTGGCCCGGCGTCCGTCGAGGAGCCCGGCGGCGGCGAGCACTCCCGCTCCCGTGCAGACGGAGGCGACGCGCCGGCTCTCCCGGGCCAGGCGGCGGACGTGGGCGACGAGGCGCGGGTCCGCGGCGGCCCTTTCGACGCCGGTGCCGCCGGAGACGACGAGGGTGTCGAGCGGGCCCCTGACCCGTTCGAGGGCTTCGTCGCTGCCGAGAAGGAGCCCCGAGTCGCAGCGGATGGCGCCACCCCCGGGGCCGGCCACGCGGACCCGGTAGGGGACGGCGGGTTCGCCGATCCCGTTGGCCGCCGCGAAGCCCGTGGTGACGCAGGCGATGTCCAGCAGCTCGGCCGCCGCGTACCCGACGACCACGATCAGGCGTTCCCCCATGGGCGGGACCCTACGGCGGAAGGACGTGTACCCCAAGGAGGCGGACACCGTTCGGTGCCGGCCTCGGCGCGGGACGGGCGGGTGGGGACAGTGAGGGCATGACGATCGACCGACTCGCCCACCGGTGGCCCACGTTCCTGGCTCTCGCCCTGGCCGTCGTGACCTTTGCCGACGGCGTGCCGCCGGCCCGGTTCCTGGCTTCCCTCCTCGTCGCCATGCCCGTCTGCTACCTGGTGTTCGGCGCGCTGCGCGGGGAGTTGCGCCGGCGGCGGGCGCTGCGCGTGCAACTCCTCGGGCTCGCCGGTTTCACGGCCGTGGCGCTTCTCGCGCTGTCCGTCTCCGTGCCGCTCGCGCTGTACGTGGTGGCGGCGGGCTGGCTGGGCCACGCCGTCTGGGACGTCGTCCATCTCCGCTCGGGAGCGGTCGTACCGCGGGCCTGGGCGGAGTGGTGCGGGGTGGTGGACGCCTCCGGGGCGCTGGCGATCGCGCTCCTGGCGTGACGGCGCGCCGCCCGGGCCCGGCGCTCGGCGGACCCGGGCGGGCGGGCGCCGGGCCCGGGGTCAGGCGTACGGGTCGAAGGGGATGCCCGCGGGGAGGGCCTTGGCCAGGTGGGCGGCGAAGTTGCCGTCCTTGAGGCCGAAGACGGCGCTGCCGAAGTCGGCCTGGACGAGCTTCTCGCGGACGCCGGGCGGGTAGCCGTTCCAGCCGACGAGGCTCGGGAACTGCCAGGTCCCCCGGTGGTTCTCGGGCGGTTCGTCGTTGCCGCCCGCGAGACGGAAGCAGTGCGTGCTCCAGCCGTCCTTGTGGTAGACGATCTTGGGGTGGGTGCCGTCCCAGCGGACGCGGTCGCTCGGGTGGACGTCGAACCGGCCGTGGGCGGAGGTGGCGACGTACCGGGCGCGACCCTCGTGGATCCAGACGACCACGTGCTCCCAGTCGTGGCGGTGGCCGCCGAGACCGCTGCCGGCGACGGCCTGGTCCTTCTCGAAGTAGAGGCCGTACAGGACGCCGCACCAGCCGTTGTTGCACTTGTGGCGGGCGTATCCGTTGGTGTTGGCGAGGTCCGAGGCGTCGCGGCACTGGCCGTTGAGCGCGCCGGAGGGGTTGAGGCCGCCGTTGACGGTCCCGTCCACTCCGACGGCCGGGGTCGGGTAGCAGCCGTCGGTGTCGTAGTCGTAGGCGGGCTGGTACGTCTCTTCCAGCGGGTCCGCCGCGGCGGGGAGCGCCGGGGGCGGGGCGGCGAGGGCGCTGCCCGGCGCGGCGCCGAGCAGCGCGAGGGTCATGGCGAGGACGAGCGTCCCCCTGGCACGGTTCCGCATGGTTTCCCCCACGTCTTCCTGGTCCGGGGTGCGCCGGTGTCGGCGGCACCAGGCACTGACATGCCCACCTCATCCCGGTCCAATCGCGGGACGGCTCGCGCACGGCTGGAACCCGCGACGGCAGACTCCTCCCGACGGCGTGAGCGCGGGACGAGGGAGACGAGGACGGCTCGGCACGACCGGCGGACGGGGCGCGCGGTCGCGGCGGCGGTGCTCGCCGCGGCCCTCACGGTGGGCCTCGCGGCCTGCGGCGCCGACACGGATCCCGGGGGAATGCGGGCGGAACCGGAGGGGGCGGCTCCGCGGGCGTGCTCCCGGCCGCCCTGGACGGCGTTCCCGCGGACGCGGGGAGGTCACGCTGACGTACGCGGACGGGCGTGAGGCCCGGCGACTCCTCGGTGCGGACACTCCTCGGCGCGGACGAGGAACTGTACGGTGGCCTGGACGGGTTCGGGATCCCGGAGCCGGCGCACGCGCGGTACGACGGCGGGTCGCCGCGCGCGGCCCACGGCTTCGACGCGGCCGACGTGGAGACCTCCGTGCACATCACGCCCGGGCCGGCCGTCTCACGGGGCGCTTCGACGTGGCCGCCGTCACGGCCGCGCTGACGAAACGGGGCCGGAAGGAGGAGCGGACCGAGGGCGGGACCCTGTTGCGCGACGGGCCCGCGCGGACGGCGGTCCCCGAGGGCGTCCGCTCCTTCACGGCGGGTCCGGAGAACGCCCTGCCGCCACCGGCGGCCCCGGAGCGTTCGGTCGCCGACGATCCGGCGTACCGGTCCGTCGTCCGCGGCCTCGGCGAGGACGTGTTCACCGCCACCTTCCACGGCACGCGGCCGGACCGGAACCCTCCGGGTCTCACCCTGTTCGCGATCGGCGCCCGGGCCGGCGCCGACGGCTCGTCGCAGGAACGGCCGTGCGCCTCACCGCGTCGGCCGAGGGCGCCCGGCACGTCACCGACACGCTGAAGGCCCGGACCGCCGGGGGGCGAGCGGTTCGCCGGGGCCGCCCTCCGCACCGGGGGCGGCCCCGCCCCGATGGTCACCATGGAGCGGGCCGACCGGGCCGGATCGGGCCTGCGGCCCGGCGATCAGAACCGGACGGGCGAGCCGCCCCGGCTGCTCATGCCGCCGCGCCGGCACCGCCGGGCCACCGCCCCGCGGGCCGTCGGCTCAGACCGCCGGCGCGTCCATGAGATCGGACGGGTCGGTGTTGGCGCCGCAGAGGACGACGCAGACCCTCTCGCCGGGGGCGGGCCGGTACCCGCCGGCGTCCGGCCGCGCCGCGTCGCCCTCGGGGGCGAGGGCGGCCAGGGCCGTGGCGGCGGCGTGTTCGACGGCGAGGCGGCGGTCGTCCCACAGGGCGCGGCGGGCGCGGACGATCGCGTCGTCGGCGACGAGGGCGGTGCGGGCACCGTCCTGCCGGGCGGCCCACAGGGCGGCGGCGGAGGCACGGCGGGCACCGAGGGAGTCGGCGGCCACCGAGTCGACGGGCACGTCCACGGGGTGACCGGCCCGCACGGCGGCGTCGAGGGCCCGGCAGTTCTCGGGTTCGACGGCGACGGTGCGGATGCCGTGGTGGCGGGCGGCGGCGGCCACCCCGGCGAAGAGGCCCCCGCCGCCGACCGCGACGACGACGGTGTCGAGCCCGGGCACCTGCCGGTGGATCTCCTCCAGCAGGGTGCCGGCGCCGGCGGCGATCAGCGGGTGGTCGTAGGCGTGCGAGGCGAGCGCCCCGGTCTCGGCCGAGAACGCCTCGCAGGCGGCCAGCGCCTCGGCGTACTCGGTGCCCGTGAGGCGGACGTCGGCACCGTAACCGCGCAGCCGCTCCACCTTCACCTTCGGGGCGGTGACGGGCAGGAAGACGGTGGCACGGACGCCCTGGCTGCGGGCCGCCCAGGCGCAGGCGAGGCCCGCGTTGCCGCCGGAGGCGATGGTGACGCCGGCGGCGGGCAGGGTGCCCTCCTCCCGGTGGGCGAGGAGGAAGTTCTGCGCCCCGCGCGCCTTGAACGAGCCGGTGTGTTGCATGAGTTCCAGTGCCAGGTGGAGGGTGGCGCCGGCGCGGCCGAGGGGCTCGGCGGGCGTGAGGGCGACCGGGCGGACGTGACCGGCGATCCGGTCACCGGCCGCCTTGACGTCGGCGTACGTGAGGGTGTGCACCTGCTGCTCCTCGGGTGACTGCGCGGGCGGAGGGCCGGGCGGCCACGCGGTGACGGCCCGGACCCAAGGTGATCCTTTCAATGATCGCCGGAGGGCGGAAGGGGCCGGTACCGGCACCGGCGAACTCGCTAGACGAGACGTTCCGTCTCACTTACAGTGGTGCGCATGACCACGACTTCCCCCGCCCACATCGCCATGTTCTCCATCGCCGCCCACGGGCACGTGAACCCCAGCCAGGAGGTCATCCGCGAGCTGGTCGCCCGGGGACACCGGGTCAGCTACGCGATCCCCGCCTCCTTCGCCGAGAAGGTCGCCGCGACCGGTGCCACGCCCGTCGTGTACACCTCCACCCTCCCGACGGACGACGACCCGGACGCCTGGGGCACCGAACTGATCGACCACATCGAGCCCTTCCTCGCCGACGCGATCCAGGCGCTGCCCCAGCTCGCCCGGGCCTTCGAGGACGACCGGCCGGATCTGGTGCTGCACGACATCACCTCGTACCCGGCGCCCGTCCTCGCCCATGGCTGGGGTGTGCCCGCCCTCGCGCTCTGGCCCAACCTCGTGCCCTGGGAGGGGTACGAGGAGGAGGTGGCGGAGCCGATGCTCGCCGAGCTCAAGGCATCGCCGCGCGGCAAGGCCTACTACGGGCGCTTCGCGGCGTGGCTCGCCCAGCACGGCGTCGACACCCACCCCGACCGGCTGATCGCGCGCCCGCGCCGCGCGGTGGTGCTCATTCCCCGGGCCCTGCAGCCGCACGCCGACCGGGTGGACCCCTCGGTGTACACCTTCGTCGGCGCCTGCCAGGGCGACCGGTCCGAACAGGGGACGTGGACGCGTCCGGCGGGCGCGGAGAAGGTGCTCCTCGTCTCCCTGGGATCCGCCTTCACCAAGCAGCCCGTCTTCTACCGGGCCTGCGTGGAGGCCTTCGGGGATCTTCCGGGCTGGCACGTCGTCCTGCAGATCGGGAAGTTCGTCACCCCCGGGGAGCTGGGCGACGTCCCGGAGAACGTCGAGGTCCGTTCCTGGGTGCCGCAACTGTCGGTGCTGAGGCAGGCGGACGCGTTCGTCACGCACGCCGGGGCGGGGGGCAGTCAGGAGGGGCTGGCGACCGCCACGCCCATGGTCGCCGTGCCGCAGGCCACCGACCAGTTCAGCAACGCCGCGATGCTGGAGTCGCTGGGGGTCGCCCGGCAGCTGCCGATGGACGAGGTCACGCCGGAACGCCTGCGCGAGGCCGTGCTCGCCCTCGTCTCCGACCCCGCGGTCGCGCGCCGCGCCGCCGAGGTCCGGCGGGAGATGGCGGCGGAGGGCGGTACGCGGCGGGCCGCCGACCTCGTCGAGGCGGAACTCCCGGGCCGGTGACAGAAGGGGGCAGCCCCGGAGGCGCGTACGGCCTCCGGGGCTGCCCCCGTGCGCGTGCCGGTCAGGGTGCCGGCGCGGTGGTTACGGGACGAGCCGCAGCAGGCGGTTCGGGGAGCCGCTGCCGGGGCTGGTCACCTTGTTCGGGGTGGAGCCGTTGACGAGGGCGGAGGCGACCTGGGCCGGAGTGGCGGTGGGGTGGCCGGCCAGGTGGACGGCGGCGGCACCGGCCACGTGCGGGGTGGCCATCGAGGTGCCGGAGATGGTGTTGGTGGCGGTGTCACCGGTGTGCCAGCCCGCCGTGATCGACACGCCGGGGGCGAAGATGTCGAGCACGGACCCGTAGTTGGACCAGCTGGCCTTGGCGTCGGAGCTGTTGGTGGCGCCCACGGTGATCGCCTCGGGGACGCGGGCGGGAGAGGTGGAGGAGGCGTTGACGCCGGAGTTGCCGGCGGCGACGGCATAGGTCACGCCGTCCGCGATCGACCTCTTCACCGCGTTGTCGAGGGTGGTGGAGGCGCCGCCGCCGAGGGAGAGGTTGGCGACGGCGGGCGCGCCCGCCGTGTGGTGGGACGTCACCCAGTCGATGCCCGCGATGACACCGGCGGTGGTGCCGGAGCCGTTGTTGTCGAGGACGCGGACGGCGACGATCTTCGCGGCCTTGGCGACGCCGTACGTCTTGCCGGCGATGGTCGTGGCGACGTGCGTGCCGTGCCCGTTGCCGTCCTGGGCGACCGTGTCGCCCTCGACGGCGTCGTAGCCGTTCACGGCCCGGCCGGCGATCTCGCCGTGGCTGATTCGGACGCCGGTGTCGATGACGTACGCGGTGACGCCCGCGCCGGCGCTGTCGGGGTACGTGTAGGTGCCGTTCAGCGGCAGGTTCGCCTGGTCGATCCGGTCCAGGCCCCAGGGGGCGTTGGTCTGGGTCGCGTCGGCGCGGACGAGCCGGTTCTGCTCGACGGAGGCGACGGCCGGGTCGGCGGCCAGCCTGCGGGCCTCGGTCGCGTCGAGGGTGGCCGTGTAGCCGTTCAGGGCGGCGCCGAAGGTCTTGCCGACCGTGCCGCCGTAGCGGGCTATCAGCTTCCGCCCCTGGGCGGAGGAGGACTTGAAGCCCGCGTCCTGCTTCAGGGTGACGATGTAGCTGCCGGGCACGGCGTCGGCGGCACCGGCCGCGAGGACGGTGCCCTCGGCGGGAGCGGGGGCCGCCTGGGCGGGAAGGGCGGCGAAGGTACCGAGCAGTGCGGCGGCGGTCGCGAGGGACGCCGTGGCGGCGAGGCGGGCCGGGGTGCGCTGAGGGAGTGCCATGACGAGGGTTTCCTCCTCCTGGGCGCCGTGCCCCCGGGGTGGGGCGGCACGGCTGTGGGGGGTGTGCGTGGGGTTCACACACACGGCCGGGAGCGGTGGGGCCGCGCTCGGCGTGATCAGCAGCCTGGCCTCATCGGCCGCGCCGATCAAGGGAGTTGAATCCTTGTCATGCATCTGCCACAACTCTGCAATCGAATCCCCGTCGAACGCCCGCACGGTGGCGCGAACGGGCTGCTACGGTGGCCGGGTTCCACCCCCTAGGGGGCGGAACCCGG
>NZ_JAPSIW010000236.1 GCF_031178505.1 Streptomyces sp.
CGAGGCGCTCCGCGACTCGGGTTGGACCGGCCTGGCCTGATCCGTGGACCGGGTGGCCCGCGCCTGCGACCTCGACTCCCCGGCGACCGGGCAGGCCGCAGTCACCGCCCGGCGGTGAGGACCGCCCCGTGCGCGCCCGGGTCCGGGCTTCCGGTCACGCCAGGAACTCGCCGTCGACGTACACCCACGCCCCGTCGTGGCGCGCGAACCGGCTCCGCTCGTGGAGCGCGCCCGGCTCGCCGTCGTGGACGTACCGGGCCACGAAGGTGACGGTGCCCTGCTGGTGGAAGGCGCTCCCGTCGGTGGTCTCCCGGATCTCCAGGCCCGTCCAGCGCAGGGAGGGGTCGAAGTCGACCTCGGCCGGGCGGGTCCGCGGCGCCCAGGTGCGCAGCAGGTAGCCCTCGTCCCGCACCACGAAGGCGCTGTAGCGGGAGCGCATGAGCAGTTCGGCGGTGGGCGCCGCGCCCGCCGTACCGTCGTGGAACCGGCCGCAGCACGGCCCGTACGCGGCGTCGCGCCCGCAGGGGCAGGGGGACGCGGCGGTCACGGCGGGGACCGTGGGGGCCGCGGGGCGTGTCGTACGGGGACGGGTCTCGCGTCGGGACATGCCGTCATTCTCCCCCACCGGCACGCGGCGCCCCCGACCGGCACGTGGACGGGGCCGTGGACGCCCGGAGCGGATCGGACGGCCCTCGGGAGGGGCCCGAGTAGCGTACGGGCATGAGACTGACGATTCTCGGAGGCGGCGGATTCCGGGTGCCGCTGGTGTACGGCGCCCTCCTCGGCGACCACGCCGCGGGGCGGGTCACCCACGTCACCCTGTACGACCTCGACCCGGCGCGGCTCTCGGCGATCGCCCGGGTCCTCGCCGAGCAGGCCGCGGGGGTGCCGGACGCGCCGGCCGTGACGGCCACGACCGATCTGGACGAGGCGCTGCGCGGGGCCGACTTCGTGTTCTCCGCGATCCGGGTGGGCGGCCTGGAGGGGCGGGCGGCCGACGAGCGGATCGCCCTGGCCGAGGGGGTCCTCGGGCAGGAGACCGTGGGGGCGGGCGGGATCGCGTACGGCCTGCGGACGGTGCCCGTCGCCGTGCGCGTCGCCCGGCGGATCGCCGAACTCGCACCCGACGCCTGGGTCATCAACTTCACCAACCCGGCCGGCCTGGTCACCGAGGCGATGTCCCGGATCCTCGGCGGCCGGGTCGTCGGCATCTGCGACTCCCCGGTCGGGCTGGGCCGCCGGGTCGCCCGGGTGCTCGGTGCCGACCCGGACGAGGCGTGGATCGACTACGCGGGCCTCAATCACCTCGGGTGGCTGCGCGGACTGCGCGTCGGCGGCCGGGACCAGCTGCCCCGGCTGCTGGCCGACGAGGAGGCGCTGGGCTCCTTCGAGGAGGGGAAGCTGTTCGGGCCGGAGTGGCTGCGCTCGCTCGGCGCGATCCCCAACGAGTACCTGCACTACTACTACTTCAACCGGGAGGCGGTACAGGCCTACCGGTCCGCCGCGCGCACCCGGGGCGTCTACCTGCGAGACCAGCAGGCGCGCTTCTACGAGGAGGCGGCCCGGCCGGGGGCGCCGGCGCTCAAGGCCTGGCACCGCACCCTGGCGGACCGCGAGGCGACGTACATGGCGGCCAACCGGGAGGCCGCCGGGGCCGGCGGGCGGGCCGGGGAGGACCTGGAGTCCGGCGGCTACGAGAAGGTGGCGCTCGCCCTCATGCGGGCCGTCGCCCGCGACGAGCGCGCCACGCTGATCCTCAACGTGCGCAACGGGTCGACGCTCCCCGGGCTGGACGCGGACGCGGTCGTCGAGGTGCCGTGCTTCGTCGACGCGAACGGCGCGCACCCGGTGGCCGTGGCGCCGCTCCCGGACCACGCCGCCGGCCTGGTGACGGCGGTCAAGGCCGTGGAGCGGGAGGTGCTGGCGGCGGCGGAGAGCGGTGCGCGGGCGGCGGCCGTGAAGGCGTTCGCGCTGCATCCCCTGGTCGACTCGGTGGGGGTGGCCCGGCGGCTCCTGGACGGGTACCTGGAGGCACACCCCGGTCTGGCGTACCTGCGGAGCGGCTGACGGCGGCACGACCCCGGGGGAGCCCGCCCCCGTGACCGCCCGTCGACGGCCCGGTCGCTTCCCGCCGTACGGCCGGTGAACGTCTTTACGCGGTCGGGGCCGCGTCCTAGGCTCGCGCCCCATGACTGGACTGCGACGCACGCGCGTGCGACGAGGAGTGGCCCGGCTGGCCGTCGGCTGCCTGCTGGCGGCGGGGCTGACGGGCACGGGGGCGGCCGCCGCCCGGACACCGGCGGTCGCCGGGGGGCCCGTCGTCGTCCCCGTGCAGACCACGGGGCCGGCCGAGAAGAGGTTCAACCTCGTCTTCCTCGGCGACGGTTACACCGCCGACGAACTGCCGGTCTTCCGGGCGGACCTGGAGCGGCACCTCAGCACCCTGTGGAGCATCGAGCCGTTCGCCTCCTACCGCTCGTACATCAACGTGTGGGCGGTCGAGTCGCCGTCGGAGGACTCGGGCGTGGACTGTGATCCGCAGCTCGGCCCCCCGGACCGTGACACCGTGCTGGACATGGGCTTCTGGGGCGGCTGCGACCCCGGCAGCGTGCAGCGGCTGCTGACCGTCGACGGCGCGAAGGCGGGGGCGCTCGCGGATCTGGTGCCCGGCACGGGCCGCGCCAACCGGCAGGTCGTCGCCCTTGCCCACAGCTCCACCTACGGCGGCGCGGGCGGCGGTTACGCCACCGCGTCCGGCGGCAACGCGCTGTCGGCACTCATCACCCCGCACGAGATCGGCCATTCGCTCGGCGGTCTCCAGGACGAGTACGACTACTACGCCCGGGGCGTGCCCGGTGGCGCCTACGACGGTGAGGAGCCCGCCTCCGCCCATCACACGCTGCTGACGGAGGCGCAGATGCGGGAGCGCCGGGCCAAGTGGTGGCGCTGGCTGGGCGAGGAGAGCGAGTCCGGCGGGGTCATCGGCCGGTACGAGGGCGGCCTCTACAGCACGAGAGGGGTGTGGCGGCCGTCCCGCCACTCCCTGATGAAGACCCTCGGGTACGCCTTCGACCAGGTGGAGCGCGAGGTGATGGGGCGGGCGATCTCCGCGAAGGTGAACCTGGTCCAGGACCACACGCCGAACTCGGCCCCGATCGGCGCGGACCGCACCGTGTGGGTCGACACCCTCCACCCGGTGGGCGGCGCCCTCGCGGTGACCTGGCGGCTCGACGGTCGGACCCTGCCGACCGGGGGCGCACGCACGGTCGACCTGCGGAAATGGGCCCTCTCCCCCGGCGCGCACACGCTGACGGCGACCGTGACGGACCCGACGCCGTTCGTCCGCGACCCGGCCGTACGCGCCTCGCCGGCGCTCACCCGGACGGTGACGTGGACCGTGGACCCCTCGCTCGTCACGGCCCCGGCGGCGGTCGCGCCCGCCTTCACCGGGCACACGCCCACCGGCGCGCCGGTGGGTGCCCGGACGGTCGTCCACGCGGAGACCACCCATCCCGTGGACCGCGTGCCGGCGGTGCGCTGGCGGCTCGACGGCCGGCCGGTCCCGGCCGGGCCCGACGACCGCGCCCTCGACCTGCGGAAGCTGGCGCTCGCGCCGGGCACGTACACGCTGACGGCCGGCATCCCGGGCACGCGCGAGCAGCTGCGCTGGACGGTCGACGCCCGGCCGGCCACCGCCGCGTACGAGCTGTCGGCTCCGCTGCGTACGGTCCGGCGCCCGGGGAGCCCCGTGGAGTACGTGTACGACGGACCGTTCACCATGCGGCTGACGGCCCGGGACGACCAGGACGGCGCGGTCGTCAGCCAGTTCCGGGTGGACGGCGACGGCTGGTACACGTACTACGGCTGGCCGACGGACGCGCGGGCCCCGTTCCTCTTCACTCCGGGCGGCACGGTGATCGACGGCCTCGTGTACGGGAAGCTGGGGCGGAGCCGGGCGGTGCCGTGGGACGACGCGACCCCCGACCTCGGCACGCACACCGTGGAGTACCGGACGATCGACGCCGCGGGCAACGTGAGCCGGCCCCGCTCCTTCCGGGTGACGCTGGTCGAACCGGGGCGGTGAACGGCGAGGGCCCGTGGACCGTCCGGGTCCACGGGCCCTCGCCCGGCGTGCGGGACGCGACTCAGGGCTTGCGGGCCACGCCGGCCCAGCCGGGGATCGGGTCGTCGCCCTGCACCGGGACCGGTTCGCCCAGCTCGGGGTGCCAGTCGGCGGTGAGGGAGACCCCGGGGTCGACCAGGTCGAGGCCCTCGAAGAACGCGGCCAGCTCGTCGCGCGAGCGGGGCCGCAGGGTCAGTCCGCGCGCCCTGTACAGAGCGCTGGCCTTCGCCGCGCCCTCGGGGTCGAAGTCCCCGGTGACGTGCGAGAGCACCAGGTAGCTGCCGGGCGCGAGCTTGTCGACGATCTTGGAGACCAGCTCGTAGGCGCCGTCCTCGTCCCCCACGAAGTGCAGCAGGGCGAGCATCGACAGGGCGATGGGCCGGTCGAAGTCCAGGACCTTTCCGGCCCGTTCGAGGATGACCTCGGGCTCGCGGGCGTCCGCCTGGATGTACTCGGTGGCCCCTTCGGGGGTCGAGCGCAGCAGGGCGGCCGCGTGCGCCAGCACGATCGGGTCGTTGTCGCAGTAGACGACGCGGGACTCGGGGGCCGCCTCCTGCGCGATCTGGTGCAGGTTGGGCTCGGTGGGGATGCCGGTGCCGATGTCCAGGTACTGGCGGACACCGGCGGCGCTGAGCCAGCGGATGGCACGGTGCATGAAGGCGCGGTTGACCCGGGCCATGTCCCGCCCCCGGGCGTCGACCGTGAGGAGCTGGCGGGCCATCTCCTCGTCGACCGGGTAGTTGTCCTTCCCGCCCAGGAACCAGTCGTACATGCGCGCCGGGTGCGGCTTGCTGGTGTCGATGCGTGTCTCGCTCCGCGACGGTGCGGGGTCCTGGCTCATCGGCTCTCCTGGGGAAACGAACGGGTGGCGCTGCTACAAGAGTTACGCGATGGTAAGGGCGGGACGGAAGGGTCAGGTGAGCAGGAAGTCGGCCTGGCCGGATTTCGCGCCCCGGATGAAGGCCTCGATCTCGCCGTGGGTGTAGATGAGCGCCGGTCCTTCGGGGTCTGCGGACTGTCGCACGGCGACTCTGCCGTCGGCCAGCTTCATGGCCTCCACGCAGTTGCCCCCGTTCCCTCCGCTCCAGGGCTTGTGCCAGCCCTCGGCACCGAGCTCGGCGGCGGGCATGCCGTTGTATATGCGATCCATTCACAGCTCCTTGCGGAGGTCCCGGAGGATCTCCTTCGTGCGTGGTACAGACGCGGCCTGCGCCGCCATACGGTCCATGACCTCCAGGTGGGCCGCCACCTCGGGGCGCGCGTCGAGGTAGACGGCGCCGGTGAGGTACTCGCTGTAGACCATGTCCGGGAGTTCGGGCACGGCGAAGCGGAAGAGGACGAAGGGACCGTACGTGCCGGGGTGGTGGCCGGACGCGAACTCCGCGATCTGCAGGGTGACGTGCGGCCACTCGGAGACGTCGAGCAGCCGGTCGATCTGGTCGCGCATCACCTCGGGCCCGTCACCGACCGGTCGGCGGAACACCGTCTCGTCCATGATCACCCAGAACTTGGGGGCGTCCTCCCTGGTCAGCAGGGACTGGCGCTCCATCCGCAGGGCGACGTGGCGTTCGAGCTCCTCGGTGTCCTCGGCGTTCCTCGCGCCGACCGCCCCGCTGCGCAGAATGGCGCGGGCGTACCCCTCGGTCTGCAGCAGACCGGGGACGAACTGGGGTTCGTACTCCCGGATGAGGCTCGCGGCCCCCTCCAGGCTGACGTACATGGAGAACCAGCCGGGCAGCACGTCGTGGAACCGCTGCCACCAGCCGGGGAGGTTGGCCTCCTCCGCGAGGGCGACGAAGCCCTCCGCCTCGGAGTCCGTGACCCCGTACGCCTTCAGCAGGAGCTGGACGTACGGGATCTTCAGCGCGACCTCGGCCGTTTCCATGCGGCGCACGGTGGCCGGGGCCACGCGGAGGATCCTCGCGGCCTCCTCGCGCTTCATGCCGGCCCGCTCCCGCAGATCCTGCAGGCGCCTGCCGAGCACGACCTGCCCGACCGTCGGGGCGGACCGCGGCTCGCTCACTCTCAGACCTCCCCGACGCGCTGTGTGCGTCGAGTGTGCCACGAAGCCGGGACAGAGAGAACAGCGCACTCTGCAATTTTCAGAGTGCCACTTGCCAAGTGCCGGCGGCAGGAGGACAGTGTTCCGGTGAACCGGTACACGCTGCCGCCCGGCGCTCACGCGCGCCGGTGTCAGCGCCGTACGGCACTCCTGCCCACTGTTGTGAGGAACCGGTCGTGGCTTCTGGTAACGCGCAGCCCTCAGGTCTCATGAGCCCTCGTGTCATGGCCCCGAGCCCGCAGCCACGCACCGACGCCGTCCGCCGCTTCGCCTTCGAACTGCCCGCCCGCACCGCCTCGGTGGCCCGCGCCCGCCGGCTCGCGGAGGAACGGCTGATCCTGTGGGGCTGCGGCCCCGAGATACGCGACACGGTGGCCCTGATCGTCTCCGAACTCGTCACCAACGCCGTCGTCCACACCGCGAGCGGCCATGTCGTCTGTGAACTGCGCGAGGGCGAGGAGACCCTGCGGATAGCCGTACGGGACGAGGGCGGCCCGGCGGGCCCGCGCATACGCGACTGCGGCGCGGAGGAACGCGGCCGCGGCCTGCTCATCGTCGACGCGCTCGCCACCTCGTGGGGCGCCGAGCGCACCGGGCACGGCACCGCCCAGACCGTCTGGGCGGAGCTCGCCCACGGCATGGGGGAACCGTGCTGAGGTCCCTCCTCGTGCCCCGCGCCCGCAGGTCCCCGGCCCCGGACGGCCCCGGTGCCGGACCGCTCGGCGGCACCCGGCTGACCGTCCCCGACGGGCTGCGCGCCGGGCTCGGCCGCGACGCCGTCGGCGTCCCCGCCCGCTTCGGCTTCAAGATCCTCTCCCGGCTTCCCGCCAAGGGCTGCGTCTACGCGGACAGCGACTGGTGGTGGTGGCTCGTCCCCGCCGGCTCGGACGCGGACCTGACCTGGCCCCTGCCCGCCTGTTACGCGCCCGGCGCCGAGATCCCCGACCGGCGCCCCCGCCTCATCCACCGGCCCGACGGCGACTCCCCGTACACCCCGCCGATCCCCCTCTATCTGCTGGTCTGCCAGCTCACCGGCATCGCGCCCGCCTGGTCGGCCCCCGTACGCGCCGGGAGCGCATAGGCTCGGCCCATGTTCTCCCCGCAGGGTCCCACCCTCCGCGAACTGGCCGTCCAGGCGCTCTCCTCGGTCGAGCACGGCTACGACCTGCTGGCCGGGAAATTCGACGCCACCCCCTTCCGCACCCCCGACCGGCTCCTGACCGCCGTCTCCCGGACCCTGGAGGAACTCGGCCCCTTCGACGCGGGTCTCGACGTCTGCTGCGGTACGGGCGCCGGGCTCGGTGTGCTCCGCTCGGTCTGCGCGGGCCGGGTCGCGGGCGTCGACTTCAGCGCCGGGATGCTCGCCGAGGCCCGCCGCGCCCATCCCGGGGCCACGCTCGTCCGCGCCGACGCCCTCGCCCTGCCCTTCGGCCCGACCTTCGACCTCGCCGTCAGCTTCGGCGCCTTCGGCCACTTCCTGCCCGACGAGCAGCGCGCGCTCTTCCGCCAGGTCCACGGCGCCCTGCGCCCCGGCGGCACCTTCGCCTTCCCGGTCGGTGCGCCGCCGGCCGTGGGTTCCGGCCTCTACTGGGCCCTGTGGGGTTTCGACGCCGTGATGCGGGTGCGGAACGCGCTGTGGCGCCCGCCGTTCGTCATGTACTACCGCACCTTCCGCCTCCCCGGGGTACGGGCCCGCCTGGAGGACGCCGGCTTCGACGTGTCCCTCGTCGCCGTCGAGGACCTCGGGCGGCGCGAGGACGGCAGCCCGCGGTGCCGGCTCGTCGTGGCGCGCAAGAACTGAAGGCGCTCGGCGGTCGGGGAACGGGGCCGCTCCACACCTCCGCCTCCCGGTCGAAGCCCACGGTCACCGCCACATGGCCGGCGGCGTGTCCGGCCGCGGCGGAGGACGGCGTGAACCGGGCGGGCGCCGACACGGTGAGCGAAGGGAACGCGAAAGGCCGGTCGATCAGTGCGATCGACCGGCCTCTTGACCTGGTGTCCGAGGGGGGACTTGAACCCCCACGCCCGATAAAGGGCACTAGCACCTCAAGCTAGCGCGTCTGCCATTCCGCCACCCGGACTAGGTGTCTCGCCGCTTCGGGGTTTCCCCCGCGGCGACATGGATAACTCTACCAGGGGTTCGGGGCGCCTTTCACCAGCGTTTTCCGTGGTCAGCGGGGGTGGTGGGGGCACCGGCGGGGATCTGGGTGAATTGTCCGGGCGTGATCCACCACGTGCGTCCGCTCGTGTGCGGACGGTGGCGAGCGGGGCCGGGAATGCGGAAGAAGCGCACGTCGGAGGCGTGCCGCCGGAAGAGGGAGGGGAGCCCGACGCCCCCCGACGCCCGGCTCCGTGAAGCCACCCTGACAACCGGGGTGCGGTCCAGGCCAATGGCCCGGCCGGAATACGTCAGGTCGCCGTCGCGCGGAGGGCGGCGGTCAGGCGGGCGGAGACGACCACGTTGCCGGTGTAGCCGGTCGCCGGGGTGAACGTTCCGCCGCAGGTGATCAGGCGGAGTTCCGGGACGCCGGTGTCGCCGTACACCCGGGCCGCCGGGAAGCCGTCCTTCGGCACCACCTCGACGCCGTGGACGGTGAACACGGCGGTCCGGCCGTCCCGGCGGAGGATTTCCACGCGGTGGCCCGGGGTGAGCGCGCCGAGACCGTGGAAGACCGCCCTGCCCCGCGGGGTGTCGACATGGCCGACGACGACGGCGGTGCCG
>NZ_JAPSIW010000237.1 GCF_031178505.1 Streptomyces sp.
TGGAGGTCGCCTGGTCGATCGGGATGAAGTACACGGAGGGTTTCACCCGGTTCTGGCCGAGTGTGCTCACCGGTGCGGGGATCGTCGCGTCCATGGTTCTGCTGGCCCAGGCGGCCAGGACGCTGCCGATCGGCACCGCGTACGGCGTGTGGGTCGGGATCGGCGCGGCCGGTGCGGCGGTGTTCGGCATGGTGGTGCTCGGGGAGCCGGCGACCGCCGCCCGGATCTTCTTCGTCTGTCTGCTGCTCGTCGCCGTGGTCGGTCTCAAGGCGACTTCGGGTCACTGACCGGGGGGGGCGGTGGGGGGGGGGGGTGGTCCGGCCGCGACGCCCGGCCCGGCTGTCATGTCTCCGCCGGGTGGTGTGCCGTCCGCGGGTGCCGTGGCGGGGTCGGCCGCCGTTCCCGGCGGCCCGGCGGCCGCCGCCCCGGCTTCGGTCGCCGTTCCCGTTCCTGTTCCGGGTTCGGCCGCCGCGCCCGCCTCGATGGTCCGGCCTTCCCCGGGGGTCTCCCAGTCGTCCTGGGCCTCGGGCCCCGGCGGCGCGTCGGGGAGCGGCTCCACCCCGGGCATCAGCCGCAGGTCGAAGTTCCTCGGCGCCGTTCCGGCCAGGGCGTCGCGGGTGAAGCGGGCCCAGATCTCGGCGGGCGGCCCGCCGCCGTTGATCCGGGGCAGGCCCAGCGCTCCGTACAGGGGTTCCTGGCGGCCGGTGGCCGGGTCCTGTCCCATGAGGGCGACGACCGTGGCCAGCTCGGGGGTGTAGCCGGCGAACCAGGCGGCCTTGTCGTCCTCCGCGGTGCCCGTCTTGCCGGCCGCCGGCCGTCCCGCCGCCCGCGCCGCCGAGCCCGTACCGGATTCGACGACGCTGCGCAGGACGGCGGTGGTGGTGTCGGCGGCCTCCCGGCCGACGACCTGCTTGAGGTCTCCCCGGGGCAGTGCGACGGCGTCGCCGTCCTTGGTGACGGCGGCGACGAGGCGGTAGGGGCCGCGCTTGCCGTGGGCGGCGAGGGTCGCGTACGCCCGCGCCATGTCGAGCACGCTGGCGGTGGCCGGGCCGAGGGCGATGGACGGGGAGGCGGTGAGGTCGGGGGTGCTGCCCGGCAGGCCGAGGGCGACGGCGGTGTGCCGGACGCGGGCGGGGCCGACGTCGACGGCCATCTGGGCGTAGACGGCGTTCACGGACAGGTCGGTGGCGGTGCCGACGGGGATCTCGCCGTAGCTGGCGTCGTCCTCGTTGGCGGGGTCGTACGGGCTGCCGTTCCAGCCCTCCACGGGTCGGCGGTTGGTGCCGTCGTAGAGGGTGTACGGGGTGATCGGCTCGCCGTACTGGGTGCGGGCGCCGTGCTGCAGGGCCGCGGTGAGGACGAAGGGTTTGAAGGTGGAGCCGACCTGGTAGTCGCGGCGGGTGGCGTTGTTGACGTACTGCCGGGTGTAGTCGACGCCGCCGTAGAGGGCGAGGACGTGGCCGCTGGTGGGTTCGACGGCGGCGGCCCCGACCCGTACGTACCGGTCGGCGGGGTTGTTCTCCGGGTCGAGGCGGTCGATGACGCGGTCCTCGACGGCGCGGACGAGGGCGTCCTGCTTGGCGCGGTCCAGGGTGGTGGTGATCCGGTAGCCGCCGAGGGCGAGTGCTTCCCGGTCGAGGACGCCTTGGCCGGTGAGGTACTGCTCGACGGCCTTGACGAGGTAGCCGCGCTGGCCGGACAGGCCGGAGAGGGCGCCGCCGGCGGCGGAGGCGGGGAGCGGATCGGGGAAGCGGGCGGTGGCGCGCTCGGCGCGGGTGAGCCAGCCCTCCTTGACCATGCCGTCGAGGACGTAGTGCCAGCGGGCGACGGCGGTGGCGCGGTTCTCGGGGCGGGTGGTGACGTCGTAGGCGCTGGGGGCTTTGAGGAGGGCGGCGAGGTAGGCGCCCTCGGCGGTGCCGAGCCGGTCCACGTCCTTGCCGTAGTAGGCGCGGGCGGCGGCCTGGAGGCCGTAGGCGTTGCGGCCGAAGTAGCTGGTGTTCAGGTAGCCCTGGAGGATCTCCTCCTTGGTGGCGGCGCGTTCGAGTTTGATCGCGATGAAGAATTCGCGGGCCTTGCGGGTGAGGGTCTGCTCCTGCCCCAGGTAGTAGTTCTTCACGTACTGCTGGGTGATGGTGGAGCCGGACTGGCGGCCTTTGCCGGTGAGGGTGTTCCAGGCGGCGCGGAGCATCGCCTTGGGGTCGACGGCGCGCGAGGTGTGGAAGTCGCGGTCCTCGGCGGCGAGGACCGCGTGGCGTACGGGCAGGGGGATCCGGTCGAGCCGGACGTTCTCGCGGTTGACCTGGCCGCCGCGGGCGAGGGGGGTGCCGTCCCGGTAGAGGTAGACGTTCGCCTGGGCGCGGGCGGAGGCGTTGGCGGGCGGGACGTCGATGAGGAGGTAGCCCGCGGTGAGGGCGCCGGCGAGGAGGAGGACGCCGAGCAGGAGCAGCTTCAGGAGCAGGGTGAGCAGCCGCCGGGCCGGACCGCGCCGGGTGGGCCGGGCGGTCGGGGGCCGGTGGTCGGGTGCGGGGGGCGGGGGAAGGGTGGGGTCCCTGGGTTCCCAGCCCGCGGTGTCCGGCCGGGGGGATTCGCTCGTGTCGGAGGAAGGGGACATGGCATCACATACTGCCCGGAATGACGTAAAAGTCCCGAATGCCACCCGAAGGTGACGGGAAATCCGCTCGCGGGTCCCGGCCGGCCCCCACTAGGGTCGTGCGCTTCGCCGCCCTCCCCTCCGCGGCGGAAAGGGGGTTCACCGTGCCGCGTCCGCGGCTGTACGCCACGGTCGCCGCGGGCGGCTTCCGGCGCCACGCCACCTACCGGGTCGCCACGGCGGCGGGCGTCTTCACCAACTCGGTCTTCGGCCTGGTCCTCTCGTACACCTACATCGCCCTGTGGGACGAACGCCCCCGGCTGGGCGGCTACTCGGTCGACGACGCCCTCGCCTACGTGTGGATCGGCCAGGCGCTGCTCACGGTCTGCGGCCTCATGGGCGGCGGCTTCGAGACCGAGCTCATGGAACGGGTCAGGACCGGTGACATCGCCGTCGACCTCCACCGTCCGGCCGACCTCCAGGCCTGGTGGCTCGCCGCCAACGCCGGCCGCTGCGCCTTCCAGCTGCTCGGCCGGGGCGCCGCCCCCATGGTGATCGGCGCGCTCGTCTTCGACTTCACGCTCCCGGACGGGCCCGGCCGCTGGGCCGCCTTCCTGCTCTCCGTGGCGCTCGGCTCCCTCGTCGGCTTCGCGCTCTGGTACCTGGTGGCGATGAGCGCCTTCTGGCTCCTCGACGGCCAGGGCGTCGCGCAGGCCGCCTGGCTCTGCGGGATGTTCTTCTCCGGGATGCTCCTTCCGCTCAACGTCTTTCCCGGCGCTCTCGGTGACCTGGCGCGCGTCCTGCCCTGGGCCTCCCTCCTCCAGGTCCCGGCGGACGTCTACCTCGGCCGGTACGGGGACGGCGGCGGCCTGGTGGGGGCGTACGC
This sequence comes from Streptomyces sp., assembly GCF_031178505.1. Lineage (GTDB taxonomy): Bacteria > Actinomycetota > Actinomycetes > Streptomycetales > Streptomycetaceae > Streptomyces > Streptomyces gulbargensis. The sequence goes on from NZ_JAPSIW010000237.1 coordinate 3,477, forward strand.
CTTCCAGGGCTGCTGGGCCCTGGTCCTGCTGGCCGCCGGCCGGGCCGCGCAGGCCGCGGCGACACGGAAGGTGGTGGTGCAGGGTGGCTGAGCGGACGGCGGCGGAGCCGGTGGCGAGGCGCGAGGGGGCGGCGGGGGTGGCCGGTCCGGGGCGGGCGCGGCTCGTGCGCCGGGGCGGCGAGTCCTGGCGTACGTACCGGATGGTCGCCGGCATGTGGATCCGGTCGACGATGACGTACCGTTCCTCCTTCGCCCTGACCCTCTTCTCCTCCTTCTGCGTCACCTTCTTCGACTTCGTCGTCATCCTGCTGATGTTCGGTCACGTCGAGGGCATCGGCGGCTTCGCCTTCGCCGAGGTCGCCTTCCTCTACGGCACGGCCGGTACGTCCTTCGGGCTCGCCGACCTCACGACGGGCTCCCTGCAGCGGATGGGGCGGCGGGTGCGGGACGGCTCGCTCGACACCTTCCTGCTCCGGCCGGCGCCGCTGCTCGCCCAGGTGGCGGCCGACGGGTTCGCGCTGCGGCGGCTCGGCCGACTCACCCAGGGCCTGGTGGTCCTCGTCTGGGGCCTGCTGCTCCTGGACGGCGTCACCTGGACGCCGCTGAAGGTGCTGCTCGTGCCGGTGACGGTGGTGTGCGGGGCGGTGATCTTCATGGCGGTGATGGTGGTCGGGGCGTCCGCGCAGTTCTGGATCCAGGACGCCGCGGAGGTCACCAACTCCTTCACCTACGGCGGGAACACCCTGCTCCAGTACCCGCCGACGATCTTCGCGCAGGAGCTGGTGCGGGGTGTGGTGTACGTCGTCCCGCTGGCATTCGTGAGCTGGCTCCCCGCCCTGTACGTGCTCGGGCGGCCGGCCCCGGCGGGGGTGCCGTCGTGGGCGGCCTTCGCCTCCCCTGCGGTCGCCCTGGTCTGCTGCGGGCTCGCCGGCCTCGTCTGGCGGGCCGGCGTCCGTTCGTACCGTTCGACAGGAAGCTGAGGAGACCGTCCCGTGCCCTTCATCGAACTCGACGCCCTGGAGAAGGCCTTCACGGTCCGCCGCCGGGCGGGCCTGCTGCGCCGCGAGAAGCGCGAGGTCCGCGCGGTCGACGGGATCACCTTCGGCGTCGAACGCGGCGAGATGGTCGGCTACATCGGCCCCAACGGCGCCGGGAAGTCCACCACGATCAAGATGCTGACCGGCATCCTCACCCCGAGCGGCGGCCGGCTGCGCGTCGCCGGCATCGACCCGGCGCGGGAGCGGACCCGGCTCGCCCGGCGGATCGGCGTCGTCTTCGGGCAGCGCACGACGCTCTGGTGGGACCTGCCGCTGCGCGACTCGTACCGGCTGGTGCACCGCATGTACCAGGTGCCCGACGCCCGCTTCCGCGAGAACCTCGACCGGTGCGTGGAGCTCCTGGAGCTCGGGGACCTCCTCGACGTGCCCGTACGGCAGCTCTCCCTGGGCCAGCGGATGCGCGGCGACATCGCCGCCGCTCTCCTCCACGACCCGGACGTGCTCTACCTCGACGAGCCGACGATCGGCCTCGACATCGTGTCCAGGACGCGGGTGCGGTCCTTCCTGCGCGAACTCAACGCCGACCGCGGCACCACCGTCCTCCTCACCACCCACGACCTCACCGACATCGAACAGCTCTGCTCCCGCGTCATGGTCATCGACCACGGGCGACTCATGTACGACGGTGATCTGACCGGCCTGCACGAGTCCGGCGGCGGCGAACGGCTCCTGGTCGTCGACCTGGCCACCGCGATGCCGCCCATCGAGGACGTGCCGGGCGCCCGCTTCGTCCGCGCCGAGGGGCCGCGGCAGTGGCTCGCCTTCCCCGCCACCTCCTCGGCCGCCCCCCTGGTGGCCGCGGTCGCCGCCGCCTACCCGCTGGTGGACCTCTCGGTGCGGGAACCCGACATCGAGACGGTGATCGCGAAGATGTACGGGGGAACTCGGGAGGAGCGCCGGGAGTCCCTCACGTAGGGAGGTCGAGTCCATGGTGAGTTTCTCGTACACGGCGGCGGACGCGGAGAAGAGCAGAGGGGTGCGGCGCATGAAGGCGCTGGCCACCTCGCTGCTCGGCGCGGTCGCCGTCATCTACGCCCTGGCGACCTGGGCCGAGCACTCCGGCGCGGGCGCCTGGGCGGGGTACGTCGCCGCGGCGGCCGAGGCCGGCATGGTCGGCGCGCTCGCGGACTGGTTCGCGGTGACCGCCCTCTTCCGGCACCCCCTGGGGCTGCCGATCCCGCACACGGCGATCATCCCGAAGAAGAAGGACCAGCTGGGCACCTCCCTCGGCGCGTTTGTCGGGGAGAACTTCCTGTCGGCCGACGTCGTACGCGGCAGGCTGCGGGCCCTGGGCATCGGCCGCCGGCTCGGCGGCTGGCTCTCCGACCCGGCCCACGCCGACCGGGTCACCTCCGAACTCTCCACCGCGCTGCGCGGCGCGCTGACCGTGCTGCGCGACTCCGACGTCCAGGCCGTCGTCGGCGAGGCCATCACCCGCCGCGCCGAAGCGGCCGAGATCGCGCCCGGCCTCGGCAAGACCCTCGACCGGCTCGTCACCGACGGCGCCCACCGCCGGGCCGTCGACCTCGTCTGCACCCGCGCCCACGACTGGCTCGTCACCCACGGGGACTCGGTCATGGACGCGGTCCAGGGCGGCGCCCCCGGCTGGACCCCGCGCTTCGTCGACCGCAAGGTGGGGGAGCGCGTCTACCGCGAGCTCCTCCGCTTCGTCACGGAGATGCGGGACATGCCCGCGCACCCGGCGCGCGGCGCGATCGACCGCTTCCTCACCGACTTCGCCGCCGACCTCCAGGCCGACACGGACACCCGCGTCCGCGTGGAGCGCCTCAAGGGCGACCTCCTCGCCCGCCCCGAGGTCCAGGACATCATCGCCTCCGCCTGGTCCTCCGTCCGCGCCCTCGTCCTCGCCGCGGCCGAGGACGACCACAGCCAGCTCCGCCTGCGCGCCCGCGCCTCCCTGATCTCCCTGGGGCGGCGCCTGTCGACGGACGCACGCCTCCAGGGCAAGGTCGACACCTGGGTCGAGTCGGCGGCGACGTACCTGGTCACCACCTACCGCACCGAGATCACCTCCCTGATCACGGACACGGTGGCGGGCTGGGACGCCGCCCAGACCTCCCGGAAGATCGAGGCCAACATCGGCCGCGACCTCCAGTTCATCCGCATCAACGGCACGGTGGTCGGCGCCCTCGCCGGCCTCCTCATCCACACCCTGAGCACGGCGGCGGGGGCGTAGGGCCTTCGGCGGGCTTTCGTCGGGGCGGGGGCCGGGGCCTTCGTCGAGGCCGGGGCCGGACGGGGCCCGGTGCCGGTCGGGCCCGGGCGTCGGGCCCGGGCGTCGGGGCAGGGCTGCGGGCCCGGCGCGGGCCCTCGTCGGGCCCCGGCACGGTCCCGCTGCCGACCGGGCCCGAGGCGGGGGCGCGCCCGGGGGCCGGCCCGCCTCGCGTCCGGCCCTCCGGTGCCTCAGCCGCGGTCGCGGGTCGCGACCCAGGAGACGGCCGCGACGGCCCCGGCCACCGAGAACACCGCGGGCCAGGCCCCGATCTTCTTGGCGAGCGGGTGCGACCCGGCGAAGGCGGCGACGTAGGCGGACGTCAGCCCCACGGAGGCCTTCGCCCCGCCCACCCGCTGCCACTCCCGCGCGGCCACCCCGCCGGCCACGGCCAGCACGGCACCACCGAGGGGCCGCTTCTTCGTCCACCGCGCGACGGCGTACCCCCCGACGAGCCCGGCGGCGGCAACGACGGAGGAGGGGATGCGGGGCATGGAGGGGCCTTCCGTGTCGTGAGATAGCGAGGGGTAAAGCGTAACGAGAAGCGCCCTGGCCCGGTCGCGGGGCCGCAGCCGCGGACCGCTCGCAGCGGGCATTCTTTGTCAGGTCTGTGCCGGCACCCGGGCCAGGGCCGCGCGGAGCAGTGCGCCGGCATCCTCTGGCAGGCCCAGCTCGTGGAGCTCGACCGCGATGCGCATCACGTCCGATTCGGCGCGGCTGCGGCCGTTGATGCCGATGGCCGTGTCCGCTAGGTCGTTCTGCCCTTCCCGGAGCAGAGCGATGGACACGGCGCTCTCCAGGGGGGTCAGTGCCCCTGCCGCGTCCTGCAGGAAAGCGACCGCGTAACCGGTCTGGCCGCCCTCATGCAGGCGCGTGGCGTACGCGGCGAGCTGCCGCGCGGCTGCCACATCCCGCGCCCACCGCTGCCGGTCCCCGCCGTCCCGGGGGACCGGCAGCGGAGCAGGACGTGCGAGGAGGTCCGGATTGCTGATTCCAGCCAGGCCGGAATGCGTCAGGTCTGAAGGCTTCTGGGCCGCGAGGAGCCGGCTGTTCTCCTCCCTGAGCCGCTTGTTCTCGCTCCGTACCGGGTCACAGCTGGGGCAGAGGAAGGCCTCGGCAAACGCATGAAGGCGGCACAGTTCCGTGGGGGAGATCTGGACGGCGTCTTGTCCCGCCCGTTCGATGGCCACCTCGTGCAGCGCGAGGACGAAGTCCAGAGGCGGTTTTCTCCGGCCCCTGCGGTACCGGGAGATCTCGCTTGGGTGCTTTCCCCAGCCCATGGGTGCCAGAAGGGCCGAGGCCTCAGCGAGTGTGCCGACGGCGAGGTGCCCCAGGAGGGTGTCGATCGCTTCGGCGAGAGCTCTTCTGCCGGGCGGCGGCTCAGCGCTGCCTCCGCTGTCCCCGTTTGTGTCCCTGCTTGCCGGATCGTCTGCCGCCATCGTCCACCCCCAGGAAAGAACGCGGCTCATTGTGCCGGAGGGATCTGACGGTACATCCGGCTACGGCGTTGACTACCTTGCGCGCAATCATCGTTGGGGCTGGACGGGCCTTCTCTCCGGCGTGCTCAATGAGTGAGCCAGCCGGAAGCGCGGCACCCAGGGCGTCCGTACCCGTGGTGTGGCCGTCGTGTGGTTTTCCGGCTTCTCATGTGGTGGTCGTTGAGCGGAGGTTGCAAGTGGCAGTGCCGTCGTGGCTCGACAAGAAGTACGGCAGCAAGGTGCGGGCCGGTCTGTGGCTGGTGTCGGTGGTCGGCGAAGGGAACATCTTCACCAAGGGGCAGTTGAGGGAGGCGTTTCCGGACGTGTCCCAGATCGACCGCCGGGTGCGCGACCTGCGCGACCACGGCTGGCAGATCGACACCCGGCGCGAGGACGAGTCGCTCCACCTTGATGAGCAGCGCTTCGTGAAGAAGGGGGCAGAGGTCTGGCTGCCCGGCCAGGGCAAGTCCCCGAAGGAGAAGACGGGTCTCACGGCCGCGCAGCGGTCGAAGGTGATGGCGGGTGACAGTTTCCTCTGCCGGTCCTGCGGTATCGGTGCGGGCGAGTCGTTCGGTGACGGCGGTCAGGACGCCCAGCTCGATGTCGCCAGGCGGCAGGTCGTGCTGCCGGACGGGACGAAGGAGACCCAGCTCGTCACC
>NZ_JAPSIW010000238.1 GCF_031178505.1 Streptomyces sp.
ACCCGCCGGAGTTCGAGCGCGTCATGGCGGAGGATCTCGACCTGGAACAGTTCAAGGAGGTCGTCGCGCAGTTCGCGGTGGACGGCCTCACCGAGTCCGAATCCTTCCTGCCGATCGTCTGGCGGCTTCCGAGGAAGGCCAAGATGGCCGTGTTCCGGGTGCTCATCGACGAGTTCGGCTGCGGAAACCTCGACCAGGCGCACTTCAACATCTATCGCGACCTGATGACCGAACTGGGCATGTCCCTGGACGTCGGGGACTATCTCGACCGCACGAACGAGGAGACGTACGCCTACGTCAACACGTTCTTCTGGGCGGCCGCGCGGGCACCGCGCCCGGAGTACTTCCTCGGCACGCTCTGCTACCTCGAATCCAGCATCCTCTACGCCTTCAAGTGCTTCGCCGCGGCGGCGCAACGGCTCGGCCTCCAGGGCGCTCGCTACTACACCGAGCACCTGCACATCGACCACTTCCACGCCAAGGAGCTCCAGGTGGCCATCCGCGAGTTCGACGCCGAGGCCGACCTTCAGCCGGTCAAGGTCTGGGCCGGGTTCAAGATGGCCAGCGACGTCATCGGCGGCGCCACCGAGGCGGCGGTCGCCTCCGCGCTCAAGGCGGTCTGAGTGAACGACGCCACCATCGAGCAAGTGGGCGAGGACAAGCTCCGGGTACGGGTCGGCGGCCGGGAGTTCGAGGTGGACGCGGCGTGTCCGCACCGCAAGGGCTTCCTCGCCCACGGCTATGTCAACGCCGCGCGGCTGCGGATCACCTGCCCCCTGCACCACTCCAGCTTCTCGCTGGAGACGGGCGAGGCGGTCACCGGACCCACGGACGAGCGCCTGTGCGCCCGGGAGGTGACCGCGCCCACCGGCTGACGCCCAGGCTAGCCGGGGCCGCGGAGCGGCAGCACACCCCGGGGTCATCCTTGAGCGGTCCGGGCCGCAGCGCAGCTGTCATGCCGCTGACCGTACGTGATCGGCCTGGCCACTCACCGAGCCCCAGGACTGTGCGCTGAGCTGACGGTGCGGGAGGATTGAGCCGAAGTCTTCCTGATCCTTGGGCCGTGGATGCTTGGCCTTGAACAGCAGGACCAGTTCAGGCGCCAGGTAGGGGGTGCCGCCAACGGAGTAGGAGTGGGCCCCCAGGAAACCTTGGAGTCGAAGGTGGTGGCCTTGTCGGCGTCGGTGGCCCTGTGCAGGTTGCCGGCCGGGTCGAGGTCGAAGACGACGGCGCGGCCGGAGTTGTCCTTGGCCTGCCACTGTGAGGCGTCGGCCTTGAGCAGGTCGATCCAGCGGCCGGAGCGGGTCTCGGTCAGCTTGAAGCCCTTGTGCTCGTCGCCCTGGCCGTGCTGGGTGACGGTGATGGCGCCCTTGTTCTTGTCGGTGACCTTGGTCAGGGTGCCGTGCTTGCTGTAGGTGCCTTCGGTGTGGGACTTCCAGTTGGTGACGGTGTAGGTGCCGTCGGCGTTCTTCTCCAGCTCCTCGGAGTAGCCCTTGGATGTGGTGAAGGAGCCGTCCGCAGCCTTGTCGAAGCGCAGGGTGTCGCCGGAGGCGTCGTAGAGGACGACCTCGTCGTCGAGGATCTGCAGATAGCGCTCGTACTGCTGCCACCAGCGCTGGGAGACCTTGCCCCAGATGCGTCGAGGGAGTTGTAGGAGCGCGCCAGGGTGAGCTGCTGGCCGACGCCCGCGAGGGAGAAGTCCGTGGCAGTGAGCATCAGGTTGCCGGTGAAGTAGTCGACCCGGGCCGTCGGGGCATCCATGATCGCGAAGTCGCTGATCTTGTGCCAGGGCACGTTGCCCCGGCCCTCGGGCACGTATGTCGCGGGCGTCGCGGTGCGGACCGCGCGTGTGGTGGCGGCCTCGCCGCCCTGAGCCCGCTTTTTCTGAGCCGCCCGCCACGGTTGACCTCTTCGGAGGGCTTGGCCTCCGCCTCGGGCTTGGCCGGCTCGTTGGAGCCGACCTTCACCTCGGGCATCGTGAGACTCGGCGCGTCCTTGCCCCACGCCGAGCCCGGCTCATCCGCCGCGACCGCGCCCGTGGTTGGCAGCAGGGACAGGGCCAGGGCACCGGCGGCCAGGGCCGCGGCGGTGGCAAGGCGGGTTCTCCTCCGGGCACCCTGGACGCACACACCGACGGTGCGTTGCATCAAGACTTCCTCCCACGGGAAGACGCATCTCTCAGACCTCAGTGGTCACGAGGCGCACACGAGATGCCACACGATCTTCACCAGGAAACGCCGCGATGCCCTCGAACACTTGCATCACACGGCCCGGAATCATTCCCTCCCCGCCAGCGGGACAAAGATTGATGAACTATCACGAATGTCGGACGAGGTTCGCGCGCAGCACCTCTTCGATGTCCAACTCCACCTCGCGCGTGTGAACCCCGGCCGCGGGTGCTGCCCGGGCAAGCTCTCCAGACGCGGGGGTGAACGTTTCGCCGAGCAGGCGGTCTTCCGCGCGCAGTGCGTCCTCAAGCGTGCCCTCGGCCGAGTCGATTGCTTCCGTAGCCGCGGATCGGACATCGGCGCCGTGGAAGACGGTCTACACCCGTTTCCGCCGCTATGCCCTGGACGGCGTGTTCACCGGGGCTCTCCAGCGGATCCAGGCCCGCGCTGACGCGGCCGGCAACATCGACTGGTTCGTTTCCAGATCGACTCCACCACCGTCCGCGCCCACCAGCACGCTGCGGCCACCGGCCGAAAAGGGGGCGGCATCGGCAGGACGAACCGGACGATCACGCCCTCGGCCGATCCCGAGGAGGACTGACCAGCAAGATCCACCTCGCCTGTGACGGCCGCGGACGTCCCCTCGCCATCCTGCTCACCCCAGGTGAACGCCACGACGACGTCTGCGCACGTCTCCTCCTGGAACGGATCCGGGTCCCGCGCACCGGCCTCGGCCGCCCACACTGCAGACCCGACCAGGTCGTCGCAGACAAGGCCTACAGCTCCCGAGGCTTCCGCTCCTACCTGCGTAATCGCGGCATCGCGTGCACCATCCCGGAGAAGAACGATCAGCAGCAACACCGCCGCAACCGCGGTCGCCGCGGTGGTCGGCCACCGGCATTCGACCGGCAGATCTACCGCCGACGCAACGTCGTCGAGCGCTGTTTCAACCGGCTCAAGGTTTCTGCGGCATCGCCACCAGGTACGACGAGACCGCCACCTCGTACGAGGCAGCGGTCGGTCTCGCGTCACTCCTGCTCTGGGCAAGATCGGTTCGAAGACGGACCCTGGGCTCCGGCCATGTTGCTGGTACACGGCGGAGAGGCCGTAGCGACGTGTAGCGCCTGGCGGAGCGGATGAAGCGTGCGTCGCGACCAGTACGTTGGCCGCGGCGCACGCTTGTCCGTGCCCCCCGTCCCCTGTGGGAAGAAAAGGCCGGGCCGTGCAGTGCCGGCCAGCTGTTTGTGCCGCCCCGGCAAGCGAGGAGTCTCAGGCAGTGGTGCGGCCTTGGCCTGCGGCGAGCGCGGCGTCGGCGCTCTGTTCACCGAACGTTTCCTTCCGAGCCCTGCAGGCCCTCACCACGCACCGCCGCGAGCAATACACAGTGTTCGAACGCCGGTCCACCCCGGCCACCCAAATTGCGCCGCGCTCGGGACACTCGGCCTGGCCGGCCCGGACCGGTCTGGAGGCCCTCTGGGAAAGCACCTCTGACCGAGGTATATCGTCTGCCTCACATATGAAGCCGGGGGCATGAATGCAACATCGTTTGGCAGCCACCATCCTCCTCTGTCTCGCTACTGGCCTTGCCGCCGGATGCTCCCCGGAGCCCGAAGCAGAAGACGTCAACCGTTCCGACCTCGCGGGTCACTGGCATGCCGGTGGGTCGTGCGACGCCTCTCTCGTGTTGGAGAAGGGCGGTTCGGCCCGGTGGAAGCATTGGGCAACGGGCTACAGCGTGAGTGAATCCCGCATCACCGGCAGAGAAGACGGCCAGGGGAGCTGGACGCTGGAGACAGTGGACGGCAAGCAGTACTTCGAGGTGGAGACAACCAAAGCCAGTGAATCGTTGACCATACTGCAAGGGGATGACCGGTTGATCCTCCTGCAGATCCCCGGAGACGACCCGGACAACAGCATCGGGTGCCGTTTCAAGCACGGGCCTTGACCCCGAATCCTGAACACGGGTTATGCGGCTTGTGCCAGCGTAGTTGGTGTGCGGTGGAGGGCGTTCTCGAAGGCGATCGGTGATCGTTGTCCGAGGTGGGAGTGTCGGCGTCGGGTGTTGTAGCGGTGGAGCCATCGGAAGGCGTCGAGTCGGGCCTCGCGCTCGGTCGGCCAGCTCTTTCGTCCTTGCAGGGTCTCGCGTTTGAACGTCGCGTTGAAGGACTCGGCCAGCGCGTTGTCCGCGCTGGACCCGACCGCGCTCATGCTTTGCTGAACCCCTGCTGACCTGCAGGCTTCGGCGAAAATCCTGCTCGTGTACTGGGCTCCGTGGTCGGTGTGCATGATCGATCCGGCGTGGCTGCCGCGGGTGCGGATCGCCGCGGCCAGGGCGTCGGTGACGAGGTCCGCGTGCATGGGGCCGGCGATCGCCCAGCCGGCCAGACGGCGTGAGGCGAGGTCGATGACGGTCGCCAGGTAGCAGAACTTCCCGCCCTCAAGGGGCAGGTAGGTGATGTCGCCGACGTACTTCGTGTTCGGCCTGTCCGCGGTGAAGTCGCGGCTGATCAGATCCGAGGCCTTGGCCGCTGCCGGGTCAGAGACGGTGGTGCGGTGCCGGCGACGCAACCGGACCCCTTCGATCCCGGACGCCCGCATGATCCTGGCGACGCGCTTGTGGTTGACCGCGACACCGTTCTCCTCGCGGAGCTCGGCGGTGATCCTCGGGGCTCCGTAGGTGCCGTCCGATTCCTGGTGCACCGCCCGTATCCGGGCGGCCAGCTTCGCGTCGGCCGCCTGCCGGGCGGCCCGGTCGACGGCCGTCCATTGCCAGTAGTAGAAGCTCGAGCGGCTGACGCCGAGGATGCTGCAGAGCCGCTTCACGCCGTGGCGGCGCTGGAAGTCGGCGACGCACTGGAAGCGGTTCACCAGCGCGTCTCCCCGGCGAAATACTTCGCGGCCTTGCGCAGGATCTCGCGTTCCTCCTCCAGCTCACGGACCTTCTTCCGCAAGGCGGCGTTCTCCGCCTCCAGCGGGGCGGGCGGCTGGGCCGGCTCCTGCGTCCGCCGTCCTCGGGGACGGCTCACCCCGGCTGCCCTCACCCAGTTCCGCAGTGTCTCCGGATTGATCCCCAGATCGGCGGCGACCGACCTGATCGTCGCTTCCGGCCGCGACTCGTACAGCGCGACCGCGTCCGCCTTGAACTGCGGCGGGTAGTTCTTCATGACCACGAGATGTCCGTTCTCAGATCCGCAGGATCCAGTGTCTCGTGTGTCCAACATCAGGGGTCAAGGCCCGTACTACTGCTGAGGGGAGTGGACGGCCGGCTCGTGCTGGCCGTGAACGTCTCACAGTGGCTGCAGCCGGACACTACGACGCCCTCGCATCGCCCACACGCTGACCGGCTTGCCTGCCCAGGTCCTCGGCTGGCTCGGCTCCGACCGCATGTCGCGCCTGCCGACGCCCCCACGGTGTCTACGCCCCCCAAGACGGTCCACCGCAGGGGAACACCCTCCCAGCGCCTGGAGCACCGAGCCGGCTATGGCAACCACGGACACCCCCTCGGTGGGGAGGCGACCGCGCGGGCACCGACATGCGTCAACCGGACAGGCAACAAGTGCATGCTCCAGCCCTCACGAGCAGGGCATCAAACTCAAACGGACCACCAATCAGCGGAGAGGGTAAGGAGCGCTACTTATGCGTGAGTCGTGAGCATCGCCTACCTTCAGGAGGTGTCTACAGATTCGACCGATCGGTCGCTTTTCCGCCGGACCCTCAGCCGAGGAAGAGCGAGGGTCCCCGCCAGACGATGCGCACGACACTTAAAAGGGACCCTGACCGTCACCGGTGCCACCGCGGCCAGTCACACCCTCATGTCGTCCGGCTACGCATGGGCCCGCGGCAGCGCTGCCGCGGGCGACACGGTGTTCTCCGGTGCGTTCGAGTTCCTGGTCACGACGGCCGCTTCCTGGGCGCTGATGCCCGTATCGCTGTGGGCCGGCATGCGGGTGATGGGGAAGGCCGGCAACACAGTACTGCTGATCACCGGTGGGCTGTCCTGGGTAGCGCTTTCCGGGTACTTCATCGACGACATCGACCGCATGGGCGGGCAAGTGCCGCTCCCGGCTCTGGCCACATACGTTCTTCTCTGCACGGGACTGGCAGGTGCCGGTTCCAGCCACCGCAGCTGAGACGGCAGCGGAGCCCGACGCCGCCCGAGGATCAAGACTTGTGAGGGCATAATCGCTGTGCGCAGCAGGATCTTTGCAGGTATGCAGGTAATGGCCGTACCGCGGCCCTCGTCTTCACCGGATCACAAACCGGGTGAGGCGCCGTCCGCGCGGTGCAACATCGGCGCAACCAGCCTCACGACGATGCCGCACCGGAGCACTCCGGTGCGGCATCGTCGTCTCATAACTGCGTGCAGAAGCCCCGGCAGGCTGGAGCCGGTGGAGTCTCACCACCATGTCCGCCGCGGTGGCCGCCGCCCCGGACTCCGTGTACTTTGCCGCAGAGCCCGCTGTCATCAGTGATCAGCGATCAGTGTGTGGCCGTGAGTTGGAGCCGCCGGGCCTTCGAGCGCGATTATCACTCTTGAGCCACGCGGTCGGGTGCAAGAATCAGCAGATTTCGAATCCAGCCGAACGCAAGGCGTCCAGTGCCAGATCCCGGCGTTCCTCGGGTACCAGCACGAGGTCAGCGTGGTAGGTCGAGGCAGTGAACGCCGGAACTGCGGCGCGGGCCAGCGGTGTGAGGACTGCGGCCAGCAAGCCCGGTTCGTCGAGGCCGTGGTCCGGGTCGGCGTCGTAGAGCGCGACCCAGCGGTCTTGGATCGCAGCGGAGGAACTGGCGGCGCGGATCACCGTCAGCCCTTCTGGAGCACGGACCAGGGCCAGCCAGTGATCGTCGCTCGGCTCTCGCAGCTCCGGGAGGTGTTCGAGGTAAAGGGTCTTGTCCAGCACCCGGAGCCTTCGCGCGGGGCGGGTCGGTTCGTCGGTCAAGCCGATGCTGAAGGCCACGCGGGCGAGGCCGGGTCCGTCGTAGTCCAACAGGGGGCCGGAGGCGCTGAAACCGAGGCGGGTGTGGAAGTTACGCGAAACGGTGTTCTCGGGGCTGGTGACGCAGTTCACGTACCGGCGGCCCTGCGACCGGACGAGCGTAAAGAACGCCCGGTAAAGAGACCTTCCGAGGCCCTGCCCGTGCAGTGAAGGATCCAGGCCTGCGAAGTGGACGTAGGCGGTGTCCGGTTCCGTCTGTGACAGGAAACCGATGAGGAACGCGGCCAGTTCTCCGTCGGGGTACTCGACAAGGAAACTGGTCGAGCTGAAATGCTGAAAATACAGCCGGGGCAGCAGCAATGCCCGCTCCAGCGCTCCCGCCTCCCCCTTCATCCCGCCCCACCACCGATCCAGTACGGCAAGCACCCGTGGATGGTCATCAGAGGTCGGGTGTCGGACGGCGAAGGAAGCTGGAAGATCGTCGATCACCCGCGCAGTGTGGCATCGACGCGACAACGCCCGCCACCAATATTGCGCGGCACCATGCCGACTACACCCGGCGCTGTCCGTAGGAACTGGCTTTCCGCCGTGCTCCAACCGACAAGCACGTGATCGCGGGCGGCTGCGCCAGACCGGGCACGCTCCGCCCGGGCTGTGCGCAGGGCCCCGAGTTGTTCGGGGGTGGCCGCCTGCGCGAAGTACGCGGGTCCGAGATACCCGCCGCGCGCGTCACTGATGTCGATCTCGTGATCGTGGTGCGGCAACGCACTGTGACGGTAGGGCCGGCCTGACCGGTCATCCACGGTGCAATGAGCCCTTTCCAACCTGGCCGCAGGACAAGCCCATTGGACTGACAGACAGGTGAAGCCTCTGGTAGGCGGGTTTTCGACCAAGAGAACCGTCTCCACCAGAGGCTTCGTGTGCTTGTCTACCCGTCGGGCATCGACGTGTCCAGCTCTGCCCTGCGCTTCCTGTCCACAAAGCTCCGCCGACACCGTCGCGAGCTCGGCACCCGGTGGCGGCGCCTGAGCCCGGGCCGACAGGCCCTACTCACTCTCGCCCACCTTCGCAACGGCCACCCGTATGCCCAGCTCGCGACCGGGTTCGGCATCGGGACCACGACCGCCTACCGGTACGTCGCCGAGGCCGTCGAGCTCCTGGCCGCACTTGCCCCAGCCCTCGAGGAGGCGGCCCGTACGGCATCGACGAAGGCATTCGTGCTGATGGACGGCACCCTGCTGCTCATCGACCGCATCGCCGCGGACCGCCCCTTCCACTCCGGCAAGCACAAGAAACGCGGGATGAACGTGCAGGGCCTGGCCGATCCGTCCGGTTGGCTGCTGTGGACCTCTCCGGCTCTGCCCGGTGCCGTCCACGACGTCCGGACCGCCCACGAACACGGCGTCGTCCGCACACTCACGGACGCCGACATCACGTGCTGGGCCGACAAGGGATACCGAGGTGCCGGGGGCACAGTCCGCGTCCCGTACCGGGGACGTTGGGAGACACCGTCCCGAGGTCAGAAGGCCGTCAGCCGGTCTCACGCCGAGATCCGGGCCCTGGTCGAGCAAGCCGTCGCCACCCTCAAGTCCTGGCTACTCCTCCGCAAGCCGCGGTACTCGACCACTCGCGTCACAAGCCTCGTCCGAGCCGTCGTGACCCTGCATCTAGTACTGCAACGGTGCTTGCCGTGACTGGTGGCCAGGTTGGTCGTTGGTGTGGTTATGGGTGGGGACCTTGCTGATGTCAGGTTGTGGGCGGGCGAACTGGAAGCTGTGCATGGGCGGTTCGTGC